>NZ_CP031230.1:2707500-2860000 GCF_003351785.1 Sporosarcina sp. PTS2304 | reverse complement strand
CGTGTTCGGTATGGGAACGGGTGTGACCTCTTCGCTATCGTTACTAGACTGTTGAGTTGTTCACTCAAAACTGAATAAAAGACATTGGGTTGTTCAAGTAACTGCTTCCGCTTTTCGTGTTGTCCAGCTAAATCGACCAGATGCTCGGGTCATAAGTCAACTTGGCTGCGCGACAAAAACCGTCGCTTCGCCAATCCGTCTTATGCCTGTCGTATCTAGACGGTCGATTTAACTTTTCATTTTGTCCAGCTTCAGCAGCCAGATGCTCGGGCCATAAGTCAAAGCTGTTTCGTGGTAAAGAGCACCACTGCACATCTTCGCCTTATGCCTGCCGCATCTAAACGGCTGCTTCCGCTTTTCAATAATAGGTTAAGTCCTCGATCGATTAGTATCTGTCAGCTGCACACGTCGCCGTGCTTCCACCCCAGACCTATCCACCTCATCTTCTTTGAGGGATCTTACTTACTTGCGTAATGGGAAATCTCATCTTGAAGGGGGCTTCATGCTTAGATGCTTTCAGCATTTATCCCGTCCATACATAGCTACCCAGCGATGCCTTTGGCAAGACAACTGGTACACCAGCGGTATGTCCATCCCGGTCCTCTCGTACTAAGGACAGCTCTCCTCAAATTTCCTGCGCCCGCGACGGATAGGGACCGAACTGTCTCACGACGTTCTGAACCCAGCTCGCGTGCCGCTTTAATGGGCGAACAGCCCAACCCTTGGGACCGACTACAGCCCCAGGATGCGACGAGCCGACATCGAGGTGCCAAACCTCCCCGTCGATGTGGACTCTTGGGGGAGATAAGCCTGTTATCCCCGGGGTAGCTTTTATCCGTTGAGCGATGGCCCTTCCATGCGGAACCACCGGATCACTAAGCCCGTCTTTCGACCCTGCTCGACTTGTAGGTCTCGCAGTCAAGCTCCCTTATGCCTTTGCACTCTACGAATGATGTCCAACCATTCTGAGGGAACCTTTGGGCGCCTCCGTTACTCTTTAGGAGGCGACCGCCCCAGTCAAACTGTCCACCTGACACTGTCTCCTGCCCGGATCACGGGCATGGGTTAGAAGTCCAATACAGCCAGGGTAGTATCCCACCAATGCCTCCTCCGAAGCTGGCGCTCCGGAATCAAAGGCTCCTACCTATCCTGTACAGGCTGCACCGGAATTCAATATCAGGCTACAGTAAAGCTCCACGGGGTCTTTCCGTCCTGTCGCGGGTAATGCGCATCTTCACGCATATTATAATTTCACCGAGTCTCTCGTTGAGACAGTGCCCAGATCGTTACGCCTTTCGTGCGGGTCGGAACTTACCCGACAAGGAATTTCGCTACCTTAGGACCGTTATAGTTACGGCCGCCGTTTACTGGGGCTTCAATTCAGAGCTTCGCTTGCGCTAACCCCTCCTCTTAACCTTCCAGCACCGGGCAGGCGTCAGCCCCTATACGTCACCTTACGGTTTTGCAGAGACCTGTGTTTTTGCTAAACAGTCGCCTGGGCCTATTCACTGCGGCTCTCTCGGGCTATTCACCCTACCAGAGCACCCCTTCTCCCGAAGTTACGGGGTCATTTTGCCGAGTTCCTTAACGAGAGTTCTCTCGATCACCTTAGGATTCTCTCCTCGCCTACCTGTGTCGGTTTGCGGTACAGGCACCTCCCGCCTCGCTAGAGGCTTTTCTTGGCAGTGTGAAATCAGGGACTCTGGAGACAATTCTCCTCGCCATCACAGCCCAGCGTTAGATGAAAACGGGATTTTCCTCGTTTTCCGCCTCACTGCTTAGACACACAACCAACTGTGTGCTCACCCTATCCTACTGCGTCCCCCCATTACTCAAACGGCGGGGAGGTGGTACAGGAATATCAACCTGTTGTCCATCGTCTACGCCTATCGGCCTCGACTTAGGTCCTGACTAACCCTGAGCGGACGAGCCTTCCTCAGGAAACCTTGGGCATTCGGTGGAAGGGATTCTCACCCTTCTTTCGCTACTCATACCGGCATTCTCACTTCCAAGCGCTCCACCAGTCCTTCCGGTCTAGCTTCAACGCCCTTGGAACGCTCTCCTACCATTGACTTGCGTCAATCCACAGCTTCGGTGATCTGTTTAGCCCCGGTACATTTTCGGCGCAGCGCCACTCGACCAGTGAGCTATTACGCACTCTTTAAATGATGGCTGCTTCTGAGCCAACATCCTGGTTGTCTGGGCAACGCCACATCCTTTTCCACTTAACAGATACTTGGGGACCTTAGCTGGTGGTCTGGGCTGTTTCCCTCTCGACAATGGATCTTATCACCCACTGTCTGACTCCCAAACATAAATCATCGGCATTCGGAGTTTGTCTGAATTCGGTAACCCGGGATGGGCCCCTCGTCCAAACAGTGCTCTACCTCCGAGATTCTTTCGTTTGAGGCTAGCCCTAAAGCTATTTCGGAGAGAACCAGCTATCTCCAGGTTCGATTGGAATTTCACCGCTACCCACACCTCATCCCCGCATTTTTCAACATACGTGGGTTCGGGCCTCCAGTCAGTGTTACCTGACCTTCACCCTGGACATGGGTAGATCACCTGGTTTCGGGTCTACGACCCCATACTCATTCGCCCTATTCAGACTCGCTTTCGCTGCGGCTCCGCTTTCTCAGCTTAACCTTGCATGGAATCGTAACTCGCCGGTTCATTCTACAAAAGGCACGCCATCACCCATTAACGGGCTCTGACAATTTGTAAGCGCATGGTTTCAGGATCTATTTCACTCCCCTTCCGGGGTGCTTTTCACCTTTCCCTCACGGTACTGGTTCACTATCGGTCACTAGAGAGTATTTAGCCTTGGGAGATGGTCCTCCCGGATTCCGACGGAATTTCACGTGTTCCGCCGTACTCAGGATCCACTCTGGAGGGAATGTGCTTTCGACTACGGGGCTTTTACCCACTCTGGCGGACCTTTCCAGGTCGCTTCGTCTAACGCATTCCTTTGTAACTCCGTATAGAGTGTCCTACAACCCCAAGAAGCAAGCTTCTTGGTTTGGGCTCTTCCCGTTTCGCTCGCCGCTACTAAGGGAATCGATGTTTCTTTCTCTTCCTCCGGGTACTTAGATGTTTCAGTTCTCCGGGTCTGCCACTTGCACGCTATGTATTCACGTATAAGTACTGTCCCATTATGGACAGTGGGTTTCCCCATTCGGAAATCTTCGGATCAACGCTTACTTACAGCTCCCCGAAGCATATCGGTGTTAGTGCCGTCCTTCATCGGCTTCTAGTGCCAAGGCATCCGCCATGCGCCCTTTCTAACTTAACCTATAAAAGGTCCAACGTCATCCTAGCGATAGGAATCAGAAGGTTAAAAAGTAGATGAATGAATTGCTTCATTCGATTAATTACTTGATTACTTTCAATGTCGTTTTATCCAGTTTTCAATGAACAAGTGTAAAGAAAAAAAGCTTTGAACACTCAAAAAATGAGCCTTCAAAACTGAACGCAAAACGTTAACGTGATAGATCAACGATCTATCTTCCGAATGTCTACGCCCGAAAGCTGTAGAACATAATCCTTAGAAAGGAGGTGATCCAGCCGCACCTTCCGATACGGCTACCTTGTTACGACTTCACCCCAATCATCTGTCCCACCTTCGGCGGCTGGCTCCCGTAAGGGTTACCCCACCGACTTCGGGTGTTACAAACTCTCGTGGTGTGACGGGCGGTGTGTACAAGACCCGGGAACGTATTCACCGTGGCATGCTGATCCACGATTACTAGCGATTCCGGCTTCATGCAGGCGAGTTGCAGCCTGCAATCCGAACTGGGAACGGTTTTCTGGGATTAGCTCCCCCTCGCGGGTTGGCAACCCTCTGTACCGTCCATTGTAGCACGTGTGTAGCCCAGGTCATAAGGGGCATGATGATTTGACGTCATCCCCACCTTCCTCCGGTTTGTCACCGGCAGTCACATTAGAGTGCCCAACTAAATGATGGCAACTAACATTAAGGGTTGCGCTCGTTGCGGGACTTAACCCAACATCTCACGACACGAGCTGACGACAACCATGCACCACCTGTCACCAGTGTCCCCGAAGGGAAAATCATGTCTCCATGACGGTCACTGGGATGTCAAGACCTGGTAAGGTTCTTCGCGTTGCTTCGAATTAAACCACATGCTCCACCGCTTGTGCGGGTCCCCGTCAATTCCTTTGAGTTTCAGCCTTGCGGCCGTACTCCCCAGGCGGAGTGCTTAATGCGTTAGCTGCAGCACTAAGGGGCGGAAACCCCCTAACACTTAGCACTCATCGTTTACGGCGTGGACTACCAGGGTATCTAATCCTGTTTGCTCCCCACGCTTTCGCGCCTCAGCGTCAGTTACAGACCAGAAAGCCGCCTTCGCCACTGGTGTTCCTCCACATCTCTACGCATTTCACCGCTACACGTGGAATTCCGCTTTCCTCTTCTGTACTCAAGTCCTCCAGTTTCCAATGACCCTCCACGGTTGAGCCGTGGGCTTTCACATCAGACTTAAAGGACCGCCTGCGCGCGCTTTACGCCCAATAATTCCGGACAACGCTTGCCACCTACGTATTACCGCGGCTGCTGGCACGTAGTTAGCCGTGGCTTTCTGGTAAGGTACCGTCAAGGTACAGGCAGTTACTCCTGTACGTGTTCTTCCCTTACAACAGAGCTTTACGATCCGAAAACCTTCTTCACTCACGCGGCATTGCTCCATCAGACTTTCGTCCATTGTGGAAGATTCCCTACTGCTGCCTCCCGTAGGAGTCTGGGCCGTGTCTCAGTCCCAGTGTGGCCGATCACCCTCTCAGGTCGGCTACGCATCGTGGCCTTGGTGAGCCGTTACCCCACCAACTAGCTAATGCGCCGCGGGCCCATCTAACAGTGACAGCCAAAGCCGTCTTTCAACATTCACTCATGCGAGAAAATGGATTATTCGGTATTAGCCCCGGTTTCCCGGAGTTATCCCCATCTGTAAGGTAGGTTGCCCACGTGTTACTCACCCGTCCGCCGCTAAAGTATAGAAGCAAGCTTCTACACTTTCGCTCGACTTGCATGTATTAGGCATGCCGCCAGCGTTCGTCCTGAGCCAGGATCAAACTCTCCATAAGACTGGCAGACGAGCTACTGCAGATTACGTCGTCAGTTTCACTCGCTCAGTCGGTCACGTACGGTAGTACGCTCCCTCTTTCGCTCGATCACTTCCTAGTACTCTACAGCATCTCGTCAGCCAGTAAAACAGAAAATCGATTAGCTCGAATTTCATTTGCTGGCATCATTTAAGATACTCAATTTGTTTGTGTCATACACAAACTTGTATTTCGTTAACGTTTTGCTGTTCAGTTTTCAAGGTTCATGTAGTCGCTCTTTCATAAGAGGCAACTTTCTTATAATATCAAATTACAGTTTGACTGTCAACACTTTTATCAAAAACTTTTGAAATGTTTTTGGCTAAGTTGCTAACTTCAAAAGCAACGAGATTAAATATACCACCTGCTCTTTCACATTGCAAGCATTATATACACGCTAACTATATCTATCCTTTTCATTGTAAATTTTTAATGAATAGCTTCACTCATCTTTCTTTAAATACGAGAACTATGCGCCATTACTATATTTTCTGAACAAGATAGGTGTTTGAGTAAAATCAATCATCTGTAGGCTTGACTGATTTTACTCTATTTGTGACGAGTGATAAATACGAACTGTCGCGTTAAAAGTTCTTTACTATTGAGATCTTTCTATTAGCTGATAAGTCAATATGCTGCCCACTTCCAAGAACTTTAACAATTGGACGTAATGGAAAGTCGCGATGCAAGTATATGATTTCAGCAATTTCATCAGTAGATAATTTTACTCTCGTGCCAATAGACAATTTATTTATTAAATCATGAAGCACTTGAATGATTTTCATATCAAACTTACCGAACTCTTCTTCTCTCATTAATTCGATTACTTTAAATGAACTTTCTTTTTGGCGATAGGGTCTTTCTGATGCCATTGCGTGGTATACGTCTGCGACTGAAAGGATTTGAGAAATCTCTGTAATTTCCTGCCCTTTTAGTCCCCTTGGATACCCACTGCCATCAAATCGCTCATGATGTTGTAGAATAGCGACTTTCATTTCTTGTCGAACTAGGGGGGATTCTGAGACCATTTGAAAGCTATGAATGACATGCTTCTTCACTTCGTTAATTTCATCACTCGTTAAAAATGCCACTTTATCTATAATGTTTTGATTAATTTTTGCCATTCCGCTATCTGCTAACACGCCAGCTATACCAATTTGTAGCACTTGTCCTTTTGGGTAACCCATTTGATCGCTAATTAATGCTGCTAGTATTCCAACACTAATAGAATGATGTGCTTGATAGTTTTGAATTGTGGAAAACTCATTTAGACGTCTAACATACTCTTTGTTTTCTAGAAATGCCTGAATGACTGGTAATGCAATTGTTCTCACTACCGCAACATCTAGTTTTTTGCCTGATTTATAGCTAGCAAACTCCTTACGATAGGCTTCTACGGTGTCATCGTATAAAGATTCCAATGTTGTAGACTTGGCAGGCGCACTTTGATTCATAAGTTTTTCAACTTCTGGTGTCAGTTTTACTTCAGTGACTTTTTCCTCCGGCTGTTCCAAATGCCCTTGTGCTTTGGATTCAATCAGAACTCTAGCTATGCCGAATGAACGAAGAACATCGAAGTGCTCCAGTGTTAGTTTCGTGTCTTTAGCTATAATTGGATTTTTTGTATTCGCATATATATCTTCTTTAAGAAAGTTTCCGGGGCGCAATTCACTTACTTCTTTATAGATATCCACCATCTTCACCTAATTTCTTCTTTTCTCTATCTATTATCATATATTATTCTCAATTATATGGATAGATGTATGAGCAAATTATCACATATAAAATAGAAAAGGTTATTGAAGAGGCACTTTAGCCCTCCAATAACCTTCCCTTTACTCGCTGTCTTCTTTTTCGTCAACTACTTCGTAATCGATGTCTATAGACTCTTCTAGTTCTTCATCATGCTCGGCTTCTTCATCTTTCTCAACCTTCGCAACAGTTGCGACAAGTTCATCATCTGCTAAACGGATTAATCGAACACCTTGGGTAGAACGGCCAAATATAGAAATATCACCTATCGACATACGGATAAGAATACCGTGGATCGTAATAAGCATTAGATCTTCTTCGCCATTTACTGCCTTCATTGCGACAATATCGCCGTTACGTTCAGTCATATGCATCGTTTTCAGACCATACCCTCCACGTGACTGGGCACGATACTCACTTTCTGGTGTGCGTTTACCATACCCTTTCTCAGTAACTACAAGAATATCATCATGAGGCGCTACTATATCCATACCTACTACTTCGTCTTCTTCGCGTAAACGAATACCACGGACACCTGCAGCTGTTCTTCCAAGTGGACGAATACTCTCTTCTTCAAAACGTATTAACATTCCTTGTTTTGAACAAATGGCAATATCAGATGTACCGTCTGTCATTTTTACGGAAATCAACTCGTCTTCTTCACGCAAGCCTAAAGCAATTAGCCCATTTGCACGGATATTTGCATACCCCATAATGGATGTACGTTTTATTACACCATGCTTTGTGGCAAAGAATAAATAGTGGTCTTCACTAAACTCACTGATCGGGATCATCGCCGTTACCTTTTCACCTTTTTCAAAATCAATGAGGTTAATGATCGGCAATCCTTTAGCTGTCCGGCTATATTCTGGAACTTCATAGCCCTTTTTCCGGAATACACGTCCGCGGCTAGTAAATAGTAAAATCGTGTCATGCGTAGACGTATTTAGCAAATGTTCAACAAAGTCGTCTTCGTTTGTTCCCATTCCTTGGATTCCGCGACCGCCACGTTTTTGACTGCGATAAGTATTTGCAGGCAGACGTTTAATATAGCCTTGATGAGTTAGTGTAACAATTGAATTCTCTACTGGAATCAAATCTTCATCTTCCAACATTTCAGATCCGCCAAGCATAATTTCTGTTCGGCGCTCGTCTGCGAAACGTTCTTTGATTTCTGTCAGTTCTTCCGTAATAATTTCAATTACTTTTAACTCATCTGCCAAAATAGCCCGCAGTTCTGCAATAAGTGTTAGCAGTTCTTGGTATTCTGACTCAATCTTATCCCGTTCCAAGCCAGTTAAACGCTGTAGACGCATATCCAATATTGCTTGAGACTGACGATCGGATAACTCAAACGTTTCCATCAAGTTAGCTTTTGCTTCGGCAGTCGTTTTTGAAGCACGGATCAATGCAATAATGCGATCAATATGATCCAGTGCCACACGTAATCCTTCTAAAATATGCGCACGGTCTTCGGCTTTAGTAAGCTCAAATTGTGTACGGCGGCGAATGACTACTTTTTGGTGTTCTAAGTAGTGGAAAAGAATTTCTTTCAGTGACAAGACTTTCGGTTGTTTATCTACCAATGCCAACATATTAATACCAAAACTGGTTTGCAAAGCAGTTTGTTTATATAAATTATTGAGCAATACATTAGCATTGGCATCGCGTCGGACTTCGATGACAATTCGCATACCTGTACGATCCGACTCATCAGCCAAGTGTGTAATACCGTCAATCTTTTTATCGCGTACGAGTTCTGCAATTTTTTCGATTAACTTCGCTTTGTTCACTTGGAATGGAATTTCTGTCACAATAATCGTTTCACGACCATTTGCAGCCGTTTCTATTTCTGCCTTACCGCGAATAATTAATGAACCGCGACCTGTTTCGTAGGCACGTCTAATTCCACTGCGACCAAGAATCATACCGCCAGTTGGAAAATCCGGTCCTGGTATAATCTCCATTAATTCATCGGTTGTAATTGCACTATTTTCGGCTAGTGCAAGAACTGCATCAATAGTTTCTCCTAGATGATGCGGTGGAATATTCGTCGCCATTCCTACTGCAATTCCTGATGTTCCATTTACAAGCAAGTTAGGATAGCGGCCTGGTAATACTGCCGGCTCTTTTTCCTGCTCATCGTAGTTTGCCTGGAAATCAATTGTGTTTTTATTGATATCACGTAATAACTCCATCGCAATACGTGACATACGTGATTCGGTGTAACGCATCGCGGCCGCGCCGTCACCGTCAACAGACCCGAAGTTTCCGTGTCCGTCTACGAGCATATAACGATAGCTGAAGTCTTGTGCCATACGCACCATCGTGTCATAAACTGCACTGTCACCGTGCGGGTGGTACTTACCAATAACGTCGCCTACGATACGTGCAGACTTTTTATGTGGTTTATCTGCTGTAATTCCTAAATCATGCATTGCATATAAAATACGTCGATGAACAGGCTTCAAACCATCACGAACATCCGGTAGCGCACGAGAAACAATTACGCTCATTGCATAGTTCAGAAAGGATGTTTTCATCTCTGTATTAATATTTATTTCTTGCACTCCGCCTCTTGGCAAATCTGCCATGTTGTCAAGCTCCTTTCAACCATTACATCTATCTACCTAAGTATTACCGTTCCAACCGCAAACAGGTTTCGATCAAGTATCGATATTTTGTACAAATACAGCGTTGTCTTCAATGAATTTTCTGCGCGGTTCGACTTCATCGCCCATTAATTCTTCAAAAGTAGCGTCTGCTTCCATCGCATCTTCAAGACGAACTTGTAAAAATGTACGTTGATCCGGATCCATTGTCGTTTCCCATAATTGCTCTGGATTCATCTCACCTAGACCTTTATAGCGTGTAATATCTGGCTTTGGCGAAGCAGGCATACTTCTTAATATTTCTTGCAATGCTTCTTCATCGTAACAATACTCTTCTCTTTTTCCAGCACGTACACGATAAAGTGGTGGCTGTGCGATATATACATAGCCTGCCTCAATCAATGGACGCATGAAACGGAAGAAGAATGTTAATAATAGTGTTCGAATGTGCGCACCGTCTACATCGGCATCCGTCATAATGACAAGTTTATGGTAACGCGCTTTTTCCAAATTAAATTCAGAACCAATGCCTGTACCAAGTGCTGTTATAATCATACGGATTTCCGCATTTCCTAGAATACGGTCTAAGCGAGCCTTTTCTACGTTCAGGATTTTCCCGCGCAAAGGTAAAATTGCCTGGAAGTGGCGATCCCGACCATTTTTAGCCGATCCTCCCGCCGAATCACCCTCAACAATATACAACTCACTGATGGATGGATCCCTAGAAGAACAATCCGATAGCTTACCCGGCAAACTGGACACTTCCAACGCTGACTTTCGACGTGTTAATTCACGAGCATTTTTTGCAGCCATTCGTGCACGAGCTGCCATCGTACTTTTGTCGACTACTTTCCTTGCTACTACAGGGTTTTCAATTAAAAACCGTTGAAGTGCTTCAGAAAATAGCGAGTTTGTAATGGTACTCACTTCAGAGTTTCCAAGCTTCGTTTTTGTCTGACCTTCAAATTGTGGGTCGGGGTGCTTGATCGAGACGATGGCTGTAAGTCCCTCACGCACGTCGTCTCCTGACAAGTTTCCGTCTGAGTCTTTTAATAATCCATTTTTGCGCGCGTAGTCGTTGATCACACGTGTCAGTGCTGTCTTAAATCCTGATTCGTGTGTCCCTCCTTCATACGTATGAATATTATTGGCGAATGACAAAAGATTTTCTGCGTAACCGCTATTGTATTGCATAGCGATTTCAACAGAAATTCCATCACGTTCTCCCTCAATAAAAATCGGGTCTTCAAAAATAGGCTCTTTATTTTCATTCAGATGTTGTACGTATGATTTAATACCGCCTTCGTAATGGAAAAGTTCCGTTTTGGGTTCTTCACCACGTTCGTCGGTGATCGTAATACGCAACCCGCGATTTAAGTAAGCAAGTTCACGTAAACGTGTAGCGAGCGTACTATACTCGTAGACAGTAGTTTCGGTAAATATCTCTGCATCTGCCTTGAAACGAATAGTCGTTCCGGTTTCGTCTGACTCCCCGATTACTTCTAATTCTTTAGAAACAGGTCCTCTAGAAAATTCAATAGCAAATAATTTATTGTCCCGTTTTACATACACTTCCGTTTTCTCAGATAGTGCATTTACTACTGATGAACCTACCCCGTGCAGACCACCGGACACTTTATAGCCACCGCCGCCAAACTTACCACCAGCGTGTAAAACAGTCATAATAACTTCCACTGCTGGTCTGCCTGTAGATTCCTGGATGCCAACTGGAATCCCACGACCATTATCAGCCACTCGAATCCAGTTGTCTTTCTCAATTGTTACTTCTATATGATCACAATAGCCAGCGAGTGCTTCGTCGATACTATTGTCTACAATTTCCCATACGAGGTGATGAAGCCCTTTCGCACTTGTCGTCCCAATATACATACCTGGACGTTTGCGGACTGCTTCTAGACCTTCTAATACTTGTATCTGATTCGCATCATAAGCTGTCTGCATATCTTTTTCTTCCATTGCCAAGGTGTTCACCTTTCCTTTCCAAACCTAGCAAATCACTATTTTCTATCTTTCGCGTGTTACAGAGCCCGCATGTACTTCAAAAATAGCTGCTTGTTGAATCGTATCATGATCGATTCCTGTAATATTGGTCGTAGTGACAAATGTTTGAACTTGTCCTTGCATCGAACTTAGTAAGTGTGATTGACGATAATCATCTAATTCTGACAACACATCGTCCAGCAACAAAATAGGGGTTTCTCCTACCTCTTGCTTTACTAATTCTATTTCTGCAAGCTTTAAAGACAATGCCGTCGTCCGTTGTTGACCTTGTGACCCAAATGTTTGAATATCGTATCCATTGACAAAAAACTGCAAATCATCACGATGCGGTCCTACCAATGTCAGTCCACGTTCTAATTCACGTCTTCGGACATTTTTCAATTGATCCGCAAAAATTGTTTCCATTTCTTCAACAGTCTGCCCAGAATGTAGATCTTTTAAAGTCCCATATGAAACTTCGAGTGTTTCTAAGCCGCGTGATATTCCTTGGTGAATTGGATTCGCCCATTTTTGAAGCAATTCCATGAAATAAAAACGTTTGCGAATAATTTGTACCGCTACTTGAATATACTGTTCTGTATAAATATCAAACATGACGTCAGTTAAATCTAATTTGCCCCGATTAGCTTTTAATAAAGCGTTACGCTGCTTCAACACTTTTTGAAAAGTCACTAAATCGTGTAAATAGACTCTTGAGATTTGTCCTATTTCCATATCTAAAAAACGTCTTCGTAACTGTGGGCTGCCTTTAACGATATGCAAGTCCTCAGGCGCGAACATGACAACATTCATTTGACCCACGTAATTACTCAGACGTGTTTGCTCCAAATGATTGACCTTAGCCTTCTTGCCCTTTTTAGAAATAGTTAACTCTAAAGGCAGATGACCAAATTTACGTTCTACATGCCCTTCTATTTTACCACACTCTTGTTCCCAACGTATAAGTTCACGATCATTTGACGTTCGATGAGATTTTGCCATGGACAATACATAGATCGCCTCCATGACATTGGTCTTTCCTTGAGCATTTTCCCCAATGAATACATTCATTGTCGGGGAGAAATTCAAATCTAACGAGTCATAATTTCGATAATCTGTTAACTTAAGCCGATCAATATACATCCGACTGCCCAGATTCATCCGCCGACAGTTTAAATTTTCCTGCGCCCGGGATATTTACCACATCACCGTCATATAGTTTTTTACCTCGGCGTTGTTCTGGTTCTCCATTTACATAGACAATATTTTCACCAAGATACCATTTAGCCATACCGCCTGAGCTAATAATATCGGCCATCTTCAACAATTGACCTAACGTAATATATTCTGTATTAAACTGTATAGTTTCCATGAATGATCCACCCTCGCGATTTAGTCTGTCCCTTTAGTTTACCTAACTTTTCGCAATAAGTAAAAAGGATAGCCAACATAGACTATCCTTTCTCCTACGACATTATTTATTCACATATTAAAACGTACGAACTGGCAAAATTAATTGCAAAATTGCTTCACTGTCAATTGATTTCAAAATGAATGGGCGCATACTACCCGTGAAGTGTATTTTCAAATCTTGACCATCAATAGCTTTTAGTGCGTCCATCATATATTTTGCACTGAAGGAAATTTTTAAAGGTTCCCCTTCGATATGAACGGCTTCTACCAATTCTTCTACATTACCCACATCTGGTGAGTTCGAAGAGATTTGCACATGTGGACTGCCGTCTGTCGAAAAATGCACAATATTATTACGATCTTCCCGTGCGAGCAGTGATGCACGGTCAATTGCCTGCAATAAGTTACGACCGTTAATCGTAATTGACGTTTTATACTCACTTGGAATTAAGCGTGAAGTATCCGGATAATTGCCTTCGAGTAAACGCGAATAAAATAGCACGTTATGCAATTTAAATAATACTTGTTGATTGGCAATAAATATTTCTACTGCAGTGGAGTGATCTGGCAGAATTTTACTAAGTTCTTGAAGACTTTTACCTGGAATTACAGCATTAAATGGCGCACTTGCTTGAACTTCCGGCGTAATAATACGGCGTGCCAGACGATGACTATCCGTAGCTATACAAAGTAGCTCATCTTCTTTCATCATCCATTGAACTCCTGTTAAGACAGGACGTGTTTCTTGTTGTGACACAGCAAAAACAGTTTCTCTTATAATAGATTTCATCAAGTCTGCCGGTAGTTCAAAGCGTTCTGCATTTTGTACATCTGGCAAAATAGGATATTCATCTGCACTTTGGGCAATAATATGGAATTCAGATTGACCTGAACGAATATGTGTTTTCATGCCATCACGTAATTCAATCATCACTTCGTTTGTTGGCAATTTACGAATAATCTCGTTAAATACCTTTGCCTGCAAAACTAATGTACCTGATTGAATCATTTTAATTATTTGCGTACCGTCTTCCTCCAAAGGAATGAATGTAGAGATTGTAATGTCTGAATCACTTCCAGTCATCGTCAATCCTTTTTCAGTCGCTTCTAACTTGATCCCTGTCAAAATGGGTGTTGTCACTTTTGAACTGATTGCTTTTACCACATCATTTAATCCATCCAACAACCTATCTCTCATTATTTCAAACTGCATCTCGATACCTCGCTTATATAATAATAATTAAGTAATTAAATATAGTAGTAATAGTAGTAGGGGCTGTGGATATGTGGAAAACTGCCAAAAACCTAGAAGTTTCTAAGTTTCCCACATGTGCATAAGACGTGGACGACCCTGCACAACTTGTCCACAGTTATCCACAGTTTTTAGGCTCGCCCTAAGGTTTTTTTAATTTCCTGTATATCTTGTTGCAATGATTTATCGGTATCTAGTTGTTTCGAAATCTTCTCGTGCGCATGAATAACAGTTGAGTGATCTCGCCCACCAAACTCAGAACCAATTTTGGGCAATGAGGAATCTGTCAATTCTCTTGATAAATACATCGCAATTTGACGAGGAAATGCAATAGCGCGTGTTCGTTTCTTTGCGACGAAATCTTCCAATCGAATATTATAATGTTCTCCAACTGACTTTTGAATATCCAGTATAGAGATAATTCGCGGTCGTGAATTTGGAATAATATCTTTCAAAGCTTCCGCTGCTAAATCTGTTGTTACATCTGCATTGACGAGTGATGAATAAGCTACTACACGGATCAATGCTCCTTCAAGCTCTCTAATATTTGAGTCAATTTGGTTCGCAATGTACAGCATAACATCATTAGAAATATCAATTAACCCGTCTGCTTTAGCCTTTTTACGTAAAATAGCAATTCGTGTTTCCAAATCTGGCGGTGCAATATCCGTGATCAAACCCCACTCAAAGCGCGAGCGTAATCGATCTTCTAGTGTAGGGATTTCCTTCGGTGGACGGTCACTTGAAATAATGATTTGCTTGGATTCTTCATGTAACGTGTTAAATGTATGGAAGAATTCCTCTTGTGTTTGTTCTTTTCCCGCTAGGAACTGAATATCATCAATTAACAGTACATCTACGTTACGGTACTGATCTCTAAAATCGCCGGCTTTATTATCACGGATTGAGTTTATGAATTCATTTGTAAATTTTTCAGACGACAAATAAACAACCTTCAATGATGGGTTTTGCTCCAGTACATAATGGCCGATTGCATGCATTAAGTGCGTCTTGCCCAGTCCGACACCTCCATAGATGAAGAGCGGATTATACGCTTTGGCTGGCGCTTCAGCTACTGCAAGTGACGCTGCATGTGCAAAGCGATTGCCGGATCCAATAACGAATGTGTCAAACGTATACTTTGGATTCAGCATACCCGCCGAATTAGTCATAGGAACTTTCTCTACAGCTTTTGGCTGCGTTTTTGGCAATTTGATATCCTGTTCCGCCATATCTTGCGGGACAACGAACTCAATAATCCGATCTTCGCCAGTTAACTCCGATAAAATACCCGTAATTAAATGGACGTAATGTGTTTCCAACCAATCTTTAGCGAATGAATTGGGAACTGAAATTGTTGCATTTTCGGACTCATATGTCAGCAACTTCGTAGATTTTAGCCACGTTTCAAAACTAGGTTTTGAAACACGTGCTTCAATATTCTTTAATACTTGATCCCATAAACTCGATAAGTTTTCCAATCGTGTACCTCCTTTACGATGAGATTTTAAAAGCCTGAAATACGCTTATACACAGTATTCAGGGCTGTGGATAAAAGTTATCGAAACATGTTGAAAAAACTATCCACAATGTATTCACATATGTGGATAAGATTTAATATGAAAATTATATGCACAATAAAAGCTTTTTAATTGTAACAGGGAAACTGAATAATGACAAGGAGTCCGATGATTTATTCACAATGCCCATAACTGTGCATAAAACAGTTATCCACAGCCCGGGATATGTGAAAAACTTGTCGACAAATGCCAAAATAAAAAATCCACAATTTTTATCTACTCACATATAATCCAGAAGTGTCTTAGTTCGCATTGTGGATAAGTATTTGAATGACTACGATAAAAGATCCAGTCAGTTCGAAGTTGTTCAACAGAAAAACATTGACATTCTTTTACTGGGTAGCTATACTATTCAAGACTGTCACAGTAGAAAAAGAGACAATCAAAGCAGGAGGTGTCTTACGAAATGAAACGTACATTCCAACCAAATAAACGTAAACGCAGTAAAGTCCACGGATTCCGTCAAAGAATGAGTTCAAAAAACGGCCGTAGAATTTTAGCAGCTCGTCGTCGTAAAGGAAGAAAAGTTCTTTCAGCATAAGGCCACTGACTTATCAGTGGTCTTTTTTTTGCTATTGAATAGATTCTTCACATGATCCCTACATATAAAGTAGTTTCTTTAGTAAAAGATCTGCACCAGTAGTGGAAGAAAATTAAAGCAGGTGGAATGATGAAAAAAAGCCAGCGGATTAAAAAAAACCAAGAATTTCAAACAGTCTTTAAACAAGGAAGGTCTGTTGCCAATCGTCAGTTTATTGTTTATACCTTAAAGAAACAGAACCAAGAAGAGTTTCGCATTGGTTTGTCCGTCAGTAAAAAGGTTGGAAATGCAGTGGCGCGTAACCGTATCAAACGCTACATCCGCCAGTCATTCTTAGAAATGAAAGATGAGATTAAACCCGATCAAGACTATGTTATCATCGCAAGAAATCAAGCCGCTACGCTTGATTTCCATACGGCCAAAAAGAATCTTCAGCACGTACTTAAAATTGCCAAGGCATTTAAGTAATCTTTGAATGTAATGAGCGCGTCTCAATTGTTTCTACAATAGAAGTAGAACGTTGAGGAGCATCGTGATAAACTGAAAAAAAGAAAGAAATGATTTTGATTGTTTGGGGGAAAAAATGTGAAAAAGAAACTATTATTCCTTTCATTGCTTGTCGTAGTGGCCGTATTTATGGCGGGATGCTCGGAGTTTAAAGAGCCGATCACAGCGGAAAGCACCGGAATATGGAATGAATACATCGTATGGCCACTCGTAACACTCATTATGAAATTCAAGACCTGGTTAGGCACATACGGATTGGCAATTATCGTCGTTACAGCGATCATCCGTACCGCATTGCTTCCATTAATCGTTCAGCAAACAAAAAGCTCTAAGCGCATGCAAGAAATTCAGCCGCGTTTAAAAGCATTAAAAGAAAAGTATAAATCTAAAGATGCGGTTACGCAGAAGAAGTATCAAGAAGAAATGCAACAAATTATGATCAATGAAAAGATTAATCCTGTTGCCGGATGTTTACCTGTCATCATCCAGATGCCAATATTCATCGGTTTCTATCATGCAATCAACCGAATGAATGCGACACCGACAATTGAGCTGGGCAGTTTTCTAGGATTTTCACTCGGTACGCCGAGCATCGTCTTTGCTGTCATTGCAGGTTTGTTCCAATTACTAGTTCTTCGTACAGGACCTGCTATGGACAATCCACAAATGAAGATGATGATGTACATCATGCCATTTATGATCATGGTAATTGGTTCATTCCTACCCGCAGCACTTGCATTGTACTGGATTGTGGGGAATATTATTTCTCTTCTCCAAAACATTGTAATCTACAAGCCGTTTGATAAACCAAAAGACGTCGAAGTAGTAAAAACAGGAGGGAAAAAGAAATGAAACAAATTACACAAAGGGCTGCAACCGTTGAATTAGCAATTGCATCGGCTTTACAAGACCTAGGTGTAACAAAAGATGATGTGGAAGTACAAGTTGTAGAAAATGGAAGAAAGGGTTTTCTTGGATTTGGTGCGAAAGAGGCAGTAGTCAATGTTACGGTTATTGAAAAGCCCGCACAATCGGTATCTAGCGAAACAAAGCAAGTAGAACTAAAACCAAAGCCACCTGTCATTGAAGCTAAGGAAATTTCTCATTCTACAACAGAAGCTGCACCGTCAGAAGTGGAAGATGCTGAATTGCCTGGCGAGTCCGATCAGGAGTCAGTAGCACCACAGCCGGAAGATGGACAAATGCATACAGTTGCTGAAGCTTCAAAAGACAAAGCCCATAGCGAGCTGGAAGCTATTGAAGAAACGAAATCGTATATTATAGAGATGGCAAAAGATATGGGTATTACAGACTTAGTCGTCACGTGTGAAACGAAAGGTAAGTATATGAACTTTCAATTAGAGAGTGAAAAAGCTGCTTTTCTAATTGGTAAACGTGGTCAAACACTGAATGCAATCCAGCAATTAGCACAATTAGTAGCTAATAAGGTCACACGCCAGTTCAAAATTGTTCGAATTGATGTGGCTGATTACCGTGAACGTCGTGAGCAGTCATTAGAACAACTGGCGGATCGCATGGCTGACCGGGCAATCCGTACGAAACGTCAGGTGGCATTGGAACCTATGCCATCGTACGAGAGAAAAGTTATTCATAATGCGTTATCCCGTAGACTGGATGTAGAAACTTTCTCTGAAGGAAAAGATCCATATCGTCATATTGTTATAAAAAGCTTTGAATAAATGAACCCTGCGGAAGCTCGAATCCGCAGGGTTTTTTGTCGGTTTATAATACATCATGGAGGATCATATACTAGATCTACTTTTTCTTAAAAATATCCACATATTTTCAATTCACACGCTAGGAGAATGCGATCGTTTATGATAGTATTGATTGTTAGAAAGTTGTGTCCGCAAAAGATATTCACATGTGGATAACGAAACCAGGAAGGTGAAAAACTTGCATTTTGATACGATAGCCGCCATTTCAACTCCAATGGGAGAGGGGGCAATTGCCATCGTTCGAATCAGTGGTGAACATGCATGGGAGATTGCGGATCGTATATTCCGATCGCCAGCAGCGAAACCGTTGTGTGAACAATCCTCCCATACTATTCATTATGGACATTTGCATGACCCCGAAACTACTGAAGTAGTAGAAGAGGTAATGGTGTCTGTTATGAAGGGACCGAAAACATTTACGCGAGAAGACATAGTAGAAATTAATTGTCATGGAGGAATTACTTCAGTCAATCGAGTGCTGGAACTTGTATTGACTGAAGGAGCGCGATTAGCGGAGCCGGGCGAGTTTACTAAACGGGCATTTTTAAACGGTCGTATTGATTTATCGCAAGCTGAAGCTGTGATGGATTTGATCCGTGCGAAGACAGATAAAGCGATGAGCGTAGCCCTTAACCAAATGGAGGGAAAGCTATCCCACTTGATTGGTGAGTTGCGTCAAGCTCTTTTAGAAACACTTGCACAAGTAGAAGTGAATATTGATTATCCAGAATATGATGACGTAGAAGAAGTGACTATTCCCTTAATGATCGAAAAAGGAGAATGGGTACGTGATGAGATTGATCAACTCCTGCGTACTTCCTCTCAAGGCAAAATTTTACGTGAAGGTCTCTCTACCGTTATTGTAGGACGCCCCAATGTAGGGAAGTCTTCCTTGCTGAATAGTCTTGTGCAAGAAAATAAGGCGATTGTGACTGATATTGCAGGTACGACCCGTGATATTATAGAAGAGTATGTCAACGTAAGGGGAGTCCCTTTGCGTCTTGTCGATACGGCAGGTATACGTGAAACAGAAGATATTGTGGAGCGGATTGGTGTAGAACGTTCTAGACAAGTATTAAAAGAAGCAGACTTGATTTTATTGATGGTCAACAGCTCTGAACCATTGACCGATGAAGATGAGCGACTATTTGAAGCTGTTGCGGGTATGGATATGCTAGTCATCGTTAATAAAACCGATTTGCCTAGTAAGATTGATCTTGCACGTGTGCGTGAAGTGGCGGGTGAAGATCGGGTAATTACTACTTCTATATTGCAGGAACAAGGCATTACAGAGCTTGAAGAAGCAATTGCGGGATTATTCTTTGAGGGAACGATTGAATCAGGTGATTTGACTTATGTATCAAACGCCCGACATATCGCTTTGCTCAAACAAGCACGTCATACGATTGAAGATGCGGTGCAAGCTGCGCAAGCAGGTGTGCCCATCGATATGATTCAAATAGATGTTACACGTACATGGGAAATCCTCGGAGAAATCATTGGAGATACTGTTCAAGATAGTTTATTAAATGAATTGTTCTCGAAGTTCTGTCTCGGAAAATAATAATTTTATAATAGGAAGGATGAACGAACATGCCACAATTTGAAGCAGGCACGTTCGATTGTATAGTCATCGGAGCTGGACACGCAGGCGCAGAAGCGGCATATGCTGCTGCAAAGATGGGCGCATCGACTGTCGTACTCACGATGAATCTAGATATGATCGCATTTATGCCATGTAACCCGTCTCTAGGAGGTCCCGCAAAAGGGATTGTTGTCCGCGAGATTGACGCACTCGGCGGGGTAATGGCGAAAGTTATAGACAAGACACATATTCAAATGCGTATGTTGAACACAGGGAAAGGTCCTGCCGTTCGTGCATTGCGTGCGCAGGCCGATAAAGTCTTATATCAACAGGAAATGAAGCGAATTCTTGAAGAACAACCGAATTTAACACTTCGTCAAGCAGTCGTAGAGCGCTTGATCGTTGAAGATGGTGAAGTAAAAGGTGTAGTAACGCAAATAGGTGCTATTTTCCGTGCAAAGACCGTTATTATTACAACTGGAACATTTTTACGCGGAGAAGTCATTATTGGCGACTTGAAGTATTCGAGTGGTCCAAATAACCAAATGCCATCCATTAAGCTTGCGGATCATTTAAGGGAATTAGGGTTGGATACGGTTCGATTCAAAACAGGAACACCTCCACGGATTAATAGCAATACAATTGACTACAGCAAAACTGAAATTCAGCCGGGGGATGATGTTCCACGTTCATTCAGCTATGAAACGACGGAGTTCATTATGGATCAATTGCCTTGTTGGTTAACGTATACTACACCTGAAACGCATGAAATTATTAATGAAAACCTTCATTTGTCACCTATGTATTCGGGCATGATTAAAGGGAAGGGACCTAGCTACTGTCCATCTATTGAAGATAAAATTGTACGTTTTGCAGACAAATCACGCCATCAAATCTTCTTAGAGCCAGAAGGCCGTAATACGCGTGAGGTTTACGTACAAGGCTTATCGACAAGTCTACCTGAACATGTCCAACACCGTTTAATTGCGAGTGTTCCCGGGCTGGAGAAAGCTGAAATGATGCGTGCGGGCTACGCGATTGAATACGATTCCGTCATTGCTACACAGCTATGGCCAACACTTGAAACAAAAAAGATTAAAAACTTGTATACAGCAGGTCAAATTAACGGAACATCGGGCTATGAAGAAGCTGCTGCACAAGGATTAATGGCGGGAATAAACGCTGCATGCAATGTGCTTGGAAAAGAAGAAGTAGTATTGGGTCGCAGTGAAGCATATATCGGTGTGCTTGTAGATGACTTAGTGACAAAAGGAACGAGTGAACCTTATCGTTTACTAACTTCTAGAGCTGAGTACCGTCTATTGCTGCGTCATGATAATGCAGACATGCGATTGACAGAGATTGGCTATAAAAATGGCATGATCAGTGAAGAACGACATGAAGCATTCGTTGCAAAAAAAGCACAAATTGATGCTGAAATCGAACACTTACGTAAAGTATCAGTCAAGCCTACTGAAGAAGTCCAAGCGATCATTGAAAATGCAGGCGGAACAGCATTACGTGAACCGATGAAAGCTGCAGACTTATTGAAACGTCCTGAAATGAAATATAGTGAACTGCGTATAGTTGTCCCGCCACTGGAACAAATAAATGAAGAAGTGGCTGAGCAAGTAGAGATCTTTATTAAGTATGAAGGATATATCGAAAAGGCTATGCAACAAGTGGAAAGAATGAAAAAGATGGAGAATAAGCGGATTCCCGAAAATATTGATTACGATGCAATATCGGGTATTGCTAAAGAAGCAAAGGCGAATTTAAAAGCTGTTCAGCCGTTGTCTATAGCGCAAGCCTCACGTATTTCTGGCGTGAATCCTTCAGATATTGCTATTCTTCTTGTCTACATTGAGCAAGGAAAGATTGCAAAAGTATCAGGTTAAATATATGGCTGGCGCTTAGAGGCGTCAGTCTTTTTGAAAAGGAATGAGACGATGACGGAAGAAGAGTTTTATGCAGCACTACAAGAAAAAGGAATTAAATTAACGGATGTACAAAAGCAACAATTTACACGTTACTTCGAAATTCTCGTAGAGTGGAATGAAAAGATGAACTTAACGGCTATAACGGATGCACCCTCTGTTTATTTAAAGCATTTTTATGATTCCATCACAAGTTCATTTTACGTAGATTTAACTTCTGTTGAATCTATTTGTGATGTAGGGGCAGGGGCTGGTTTTCCGAGCATCCCTTTAAAGATTTGCTTCCCACATCTTCAAGTAACAATTGTAGACTCATTGAACAAACGTATTAACTTTCTAAATCATTTAGCGGGAGAACTGAAGTTAGAAAAAGTAGCATTTGTTCATGCAAGAGCGGAAGACTTTGGCCGTAATCCGAAGTACAGAGAACAATTTGATGTTGTAACAGCCCGCGCAGTAGCTCGTTTATCAGTACTATCTGAGCTATGTTTGCCGATTGTGAAAGTAGGAGGATTATTTGTTTCTATGAAAGGTGCTGCCGCTGCGGAAGAATTACAAGACGCAACAAGAGCGGTGAAACTACTCGGTGCTTCGTTACAAGAAGAGCATGAATTTTTACTGCCGGAAGAAAATAGTGAACGTCATATATTCATCTTTAAAAAAAGCAAACAGACACCTAAGAAATATCCTAGAAAACCAGGAGTGCCAAATAAAACACCTATTACAGGATAAAACGTATTATGTTTCACGTGGAACAGTAAGAAGGGCAGTTCATAAAAGGGACTAGTTTCGAAAAGGTGGTGCAGGGGTTGAAAAATACTTTATCGCGCTTTTTTGGTGGAGGAGAGAAGATAGACTTGATAGAGAAAGTGGAAGGTAGGCAACTTGAAAAGGTAGATCAAGTGGCCATTGATTCGATCATACCGAACCAATTTCAACCACGGACAATATTTAGTGAAGAAAAGATCGAAGAACTCGCTAGAACAATCCATACTCATGGTGTCATTCAACCAATTGTCATTCGTCAGATGGGTAATGAACAATATGAGATTATTGCAGGGGAACGACGTTATCGCGCTATGCGTAAGCTTGGCTGGACAGAGGTACCGGCTATCGTCCGTAATCTAAGTGATAAAGAAACTGCTTCTGTAGCTTTAATCGAAAACTTACAACGTGAAGAATTAACAGCAATTGAAGAAGCATATGCCTATGAAAATTTATTAAAACTTCATGAATTGACGCAAGAAGCTTTAGCCCAGAGATTAGGGAAAGGTCAATCTACTATTGCTAATAAAATGCGACTTTTAAAACTACCTGAAGAGGTACAAAATGCAATCCTGAAAAAAGAGATTTCAGAGCGTCACGCACGTGCACTATTGCCGTTAAAAGAAACAGCTCTGCAAATCGAAGTAATGGAAGAAACAAAAGAGAATAAGTATAACGTGAAAGAACTTGAAAATCGTATTAAAGAAATCACTCATCCTATTCAAAAGTCGCAAACAAAAAAAACAGTATCTCGACGGAAATCTATCAGTAAAGATGTGCGAATTGCAGTAAATACATTAAG
The DNA here is from genome assembly GCF_003351785.1 of Sporosarcina sp. PTS2304. Classification (GTDB taxonomy): domain Bacteria; phylum Bacillota; class Bacilli; order Bacillales_A; family Planococcaceae; genus Sporosarcina. The sequence continues at coordinate 2,836,396 of NZ_CP031230.1, read as the reverse complement.
AGAGTCACTGGCTTTGATGACGAAGAGTGGAATCGAAGTAGAATCGCAAGAAATAGATTCAGAAGACTGCTATACAATTACCGTCAAAATACTGAAAAAGTGACAATTCTAAACTCTTGCTATCCAACTAGCAAGAGTTTTCTTATATAACGATAGAGTTCGGCCTAGTAAGATGATAAAATGAAAAAGAATTACAGAACGATAAGTAAAGTATTAGAAATACACGTAATTGTGAAAAGCTTCTAGCTACTAATTGAAATATGAAAGAAAGCGGGTGCGAGAGTGGGTAAGATTATCGCCATAGCCAATCAAAAAGGAGGAGTCGGTAAGACAACGACTTCTGTTAACTTAAGTGCATGCCTTGCCCATATAGGCAAAAAGGTGCTTTTAATTGATTCTGATCCACAAGGCAACGCAACGAGTGGGGTAGGTATCAATAAAGGGGATGTACAAGACTGTATCTACAATATGTTAATCGATGATGTACCGGTACAAGATGTCATTTTGCAGACGAATATTGAAAATTTGGATATCATTCCAGCTACGATTTCGTTAGCAGGAGCTGAAATTGAACTGGTCTCTACGATTTCTCGTGAAGTCCGTATGAAACATGCAATTCAAGACATTAAAGGGCAGTACGACTATGTAATTATTGACTGTCCACCATCACTTGGACTTCTGACATTAAATGCTTTGACTGCTTCTGACTCTATTATCATTCCAGTACAATGTGAATATTATGCGTTGGAAGGATTAAGTCAGTTATTGAGTACCATTCGTCTTGTCCAAAAGCACTTGAATGAATCGTTGTATATAGACGGGGTATTACTCACAATGTTTGATGCGCGTACGAACTTAGGTATTCAAGTGATCGAAGAAGTGAAGAAGTATTTCCAAGACAAAGTATATAAAACAATTATTCCACGAAACGTTAGATTAAGTGAAGCACCGAGTCATGGAAAACCGATTATTTTGTATGATTCCAGATCAAAAGGTGCGGAAGTCTATTTAGAGTTGGCAAAGGAAGTGGCGGAAAATGAGTAAAGGTCTAGGTAAAGGGCTAAACGCATTGTTTCCTCGTGAGTCATTGGAAAAGGTAGAATTACTGCGATTAAAGAGTATTCAAGCAAATCCTTATCAACCACGTAAAATATTTGATGATGAATCGCTTGTAGAGTTGAGTGAATCGATTAAAGAGCACGGTGTATTGCAACCGATTATTGTGCGCAGTGTAGGAACACAGTATGAAATTGTCGTCGGAGAAAGAAGATACCGCGCTTCCGAGTTAGCTGGAAAAAAGGAAATCCCGGCAGTTGTTCGAGAGTTAACAGACGAGCAATCCATGGAGATGGCTATTTTAGAGAATCTTCAACGCGAAGATCTTACACCAATTGAAGTGGCTGAAGCTTATCAACGATTAATGGAAAGTCTCGAATTAACGCAAGAACAATTAGCATTTAGATTAGGTAAGAGCAGGCCGCATATTGCGAATCACATTCGTCTACTCACATTACCTGAACAAGTGTTGCATGATATTTCCCATGGAATACTGTCAATGGGGCATGGGCGTACATTGCTTGGGTTAAGAAATAAAGAACAAATTCTACAAGTCGCTGAAAAGACTAAGAATGAACATTTGAATGTTCGTCAATTAGAAAAACTAGTACAGCAATTAAACGAAGATGTTCCACGTGAAACAAAGAAAAAGAAGAAAAAGGATTTATTCCTAGCAGAACATGAAACTACATTACGGGAGCAGTTTGGAACAAAAGTTACAATAAAAAAGACGAAAAACAAAGGGAAAATAGAAATTGAGTTTCTATCAGATGAAGATTTCGAACGTATCTTAGAAATTCTAAGTGAAGAACGATAATATCATTCTTGTTAGTAATAAATATATGAATCGTTAAAGAAAAGTTGGAAGTGACTATATGATATTATTCGGCTCACTATTTAATGTACTGACTATTATAATAGGTACATTAATAGGACGTTTTTTGCATGGCATACCTGAACGGATGAAAGAGACGATTATGTACGGTATCGGCTTGGCGGTTGTAGCCATTGGACTGCAGATGACTTTCCAAACGACACAAATCGTTATAGTCATCATCAGTATCGTCATTGGTGCAATCATTGGGGAATGGATTGATTTGGATCAAAAAGTGAATTTTCTTGGTCAATGGATAGAGAAAAAATTACCAGCCAAGAAGGGAAGCCCAGGCGTTGCACAAGGGTTTGTGACGGCTACACTAATATTTTGTGTAGGGTCAATGGCCATCATTGGTGCAATTGACAGCGGGCTCCGGAATGATCACAACGTCTTAGTGATGAAAGGGATTTTAGATGGCTTTACATCCATTGTGTTAAGTTCTACTTTAGGCATCGGGGTAGCTTTCTCCGCTATACCATTACTACTGTATCAGGGTAGTATTACATTTCTAGCTACGCTCATTAGTCGTTTTGTTCCTGACGATTTAATGCAGTTATTTATTTCCGAAATGACGGCAACGGGTGGATTAATGATTGCGGCTATCGGTTTGAACTTAATCGGTTTGACTAAGATTCGGATAGCGAATTTTATTCCAGGGATTGGTGTAGTGGCTCTCATTGTAACGATTGTATACGTCTTCTGACTTTTGACGGTGATGGGCAAGCTGTAACGCACGTCCAATCATACGACTCATTTCAAAAGGCAAGTATAAACGTGTGCTTTGTAGTACTGCTTGTTCCATAAAACCTGCAATATTGACGACTCCTTTAATAGAGACATCACCGACAGGCGGCAAATTCTTTCCAACCGCTTTACCTGGTGAAATGGGACCGTTGTGGAACAATAGCTCACCTACCGCGTCCTTTTTACTGAGGCAGGCGTCTATTGCTACGGTGAACGCATCAGGATAAAGTGTTTCTGTTAACTTCAACCGTTGCTCTAGATTTAGCGCATGGAGTGGGTTTTCAAGTGTGCCAATCACCGGGTACGGAAAAAGACTAAGTTCAGATAGATAAGAACCAGTTAGAGGTCCTAAAGAGTCACCCGTCGAACGATCGGAGCCAATACAGTAAAAGATGATTGGTTGTCTTTTAAAAGGGATATGCTGGATGAAATATGAACTTAACTTCCAGACAACCCCGGTTTCTTTATAAGAGATACGATAATGGTAAGATGAGGGCTCAGTTATATACATTGGGAGACATCATTCCTTTATAAGTTCTTTACGCAGGGCTACGGGAGAGCCTGTGTATGTATTGCTGTGCAGTATAGCCAGGGGTGTATGGGTTTATACGAAAGGAGGATTTCTTTCAATGGCAGTAGATTCAAATACAGACGTGAAAGAAAGCCTGGATACAGTAGGGAAAAGTATTAAAAAGGCAGTAGATGGAGCAACAGACCAAGCAAATGAAACTATTTTTGATACTGTCTTTTGGTTTAATGTAGGATTATTTGCTTTAAAGATTTTTTTAATTATTGTCGTAGCAGGGATATTGGTGAAGGTTGGTCATGTATTTATTCGCCGATTCTTTGCTATCAAGCTGAAGAGTCCTATGCGTAAAAGTGAACGCCGCGAAAAAACCATTATTAAGTTATTAGAAAATGCATTGACATACGTCATTTATTTTTCAGCCATACTAGCCATTTTGACGGAGTTTAATATTGATGTAAAAGGCTTGCTGGCAGGTGCCGGGGTTCTTGGATTGGCGGTCGGTTTTGGTGCACAAAGTTTAGTGAAAGACGTCATTTCCGGGTTTTTCATTATTTTTGAAGATCAATTCGGTGTTGGCGATTACGTTCGGATTAATAGTGCGGAAGGAACCGTATTGGAAATTGGATTGCGGACGACGAAGATTGCGTTATTCGGCGGAGAGTTATATACCGTGCCGAATGGTCAAATTGGAGAGGTTATTAATTTTTCAGTGACAAATTCCATGGCTATATTGGATATTGGCGTTTCCTATGAAACGAATATTGAACATGCCGAAGAGTTACTGAAAGAGTTTTTAAAGAAGCTTCCAAAAGAGCGGTATGCAGAAGTGATTGGGATCCCGGAAGTGCTCGGAGTACAAAGTATCGAGCCGTCCAAAATTGTACTGCGTATTATAGCAGAAACAGAACCTGTGGCAAACTTCGCGGTTGGTCGTAAACTCCGGCAGGATTTGAAGAAGTTTATGGATCAGAATGGAATTGAAATGCCATATCCGAAGATGGTATTGTTCCAAGAAAAAATGGAAGGAGATTCACAAGATGGCGGAGAAAGAATTTGATTTGCACGACGTCGTGGAGATGAAAAAACCACATCCTTGTGGCTCAAATGCTTGGAAGATCATACGTATGGGCGCTGATATCCGTATTAAGTGCGAAGGTTGCGGACATAGCGTTATGATTCCACGCAATGAGTTCTCTAAGAAGATGAAAAAGATTTTGTTAAGGAACGAGTCTTGATCGCACATAGACAATGCCGAAGATTGTCCTTATAATGAAATGGTTGACTAGCCTTATAATGAAATAGTTACGATAGATAAGAAGGGTGTGGGAAGAATGGCTTTAACAGCAGGAATTGTAGGTCTTCCGAATGTAGGAAAATCAACATTATTTAATGCAATTACGAAAGCAGGAGCAGAGGCGGCGAATTATCCGTTCTGTACAATTGATCCGAACGTAGGGATTGTTGAAGTGCCAGATGAACGTTTAGATAAGCTGACAGAACTTGTTACACCTAAGAAGACAGTACCTACTGCATTTGAATTTACAGACATTGCAGGAATTGTAGAAGGTGCAAGTAAAGGGGAAGGACTAGGCAATAAGTTCTTATCACATATTCGTGAAGTAGATGCCATTTGCCAGGTCGTTCGTTGTTTCGAAGATGAGAATATTACACACGTGTCAGGAAAAGTTAATCCGATTGATGATATTGAAATCATCAACTTAGAATTAATTTTGGCGGATATGGAAAGTGTGGATAAGCGTTTAGCACGTGTATCGAAAATGGCTAAACAAAAAGACAAAGACGCTATGATTGAAGAGCCTATACTTATGAAATTGCGAGACGGTTTCGAAAATGAGTTGGCGGCACGGTCTATTGACTTGACAGACGATGAGTACCAAGTAATAAAAGGAATGCATTTGCTGACAATCAAACCGATGCTTTACGTTGCCAACGTTTCTGAAGATGAGATTGCAGATGCAGACAACAATCCATATGTGCAGCAAGTGCGTGAATTTGCTGAGAAAGATCATGCGGAAGTCATCGTAGTGTGTGCGAAGATTGAAGAAGAAATGGCTGAACTTGAGGACGATGAGAAAGAAATGTTCCTTGAAGAGCTAGGGATCAAAGAATCAGGGCTAGATTTATTGATCAAAGCAACGTACAAATTGCTAGGATATGCAACGTACTTTACGGCAGGTGTGCAGGAAGTTCGTGCCTGGACGTTCCGTAAAGGGATGAAAGCTCCACAATGTGCCGGCGTCATCCATACAGACTTTGAGCGCGGCTTCATACGTGCAGAAACGGTAGCCTATGACGACTTGGTCGAGCATGGTTCTATGACGGCTGCAAAAGAAGCAGGCAAGGTGCGTTTGGAAGGTAAAGAATACATCGTAAAAGACGGGGACGTTATGTTGTTCCGTTTCAACGTATAATTGAAAAGCTGTTTCCCCTGAATCAACTGGGGAAACAGCTTTTTTACATGAAAACCTCATGATGTCATTCATTGGGCAGGATAAATATATAACTTAGGCAATTCGGGATCATCTTTAACCATTGCATCGTCTGGAAATTTTTTCAGTTCTTTGTACATCGCAAAGTCACCCGCTGCACCGCCAATTAATGCCGCTGCCAGCACGAGCAACACACCGTCATTGAGATAGAGTGCAATGATCGCCGGGAGTATGCCTGTCATCCAAAACGGCAGTAGGAGTGCTTGGCGGATTCCTTTATTGTCCATTAGCTGATCGGCAGTAGCATAAGCAATGCCCATTTTTAAATTGACACCGTAGTCCATGTTTTTCCAGGGGACACCGCAGAACATTCGAAATCCGAGTAAGTGAAAAAATTCATGAAAGACGATCAATATAATATAACCGACAAAAAAGTACAGAAAATACCACAAAGAGAATGTCAGAAACAATCCGCCGTTCAGAAAGAAACGAATTAGTAAAAGAAGAATAAGAGGAATAAACGTCAACCAAATACTTTGTTTCGCAACTTTCTGTAGATCCAGTTCTACAATAATAGGATGTTGTTGATCCATACGAAATCACTCCTTAATTTATTCAGTATAGTATATTTAGGGTTGATATTAAAGTGGAGCTATGGTAATATCAACTGATGTGAGTAATATCTAAATTACTTACTCCTTGCCCGCTTGCAAAAGCAGGGCCAAGTCCATAAGGAGGTGACTATTGATGAGAAAGTACGAGATTATGTACATTATGCGCCCAACTCTTGAAGATGACGCGAAAAAAGCGTTGATTGAACGTTTTGATAACGTCTTAACTTCAAACGGAGCGGAAATCATCGAGTCGAAAGAGTGGGGCAAGCGTCGTCTTGCATACGAAATCGACGATCTACGTGAAGGTTACTACCAGTTAGTAACTGCTAACGCTGGTAACGAAGCAATCGATGAATTTACACGTCTAGCGAACATCAACGAAGGTATTATTCGTCATATGACAGTTCGTGTGGATGCGTAAGCTGACATAAATAAGTGATTCCAAATGATGAGGGAGGTTTGATTCTGAATGATAAACCGTGTCGTTTTAGTCGGTCGATTAACGAAAGATCCTGAGTTAAAGTATACACAGACGGGTATCGCTGTCACTCGTTTTACACTAGCTGTGAACCGTGCGTTCTCTAACCAGCAAGGGGAACGAGAAGCAGACTTTATTAGTTGTGTAGCTTGGCGTAAACAGGCTGAAAATATCGCAAATTACTTACGAAAAGGTAGTCTTGCCGGAGTAGATGGTCGTATCCAGACGGGCAGCTTCGAAGGACAAGATGGTAAGCGTGTTTACACGACAGAAGTTGTTGCAGATAGTACCCAATTCTTAGAACCGCGCAGTGCGAATACTGAACGGACCCAAGCACCGTCGTACGGTGGTGGAGCTCCTTCATATAATGCACCTTCGCAGGACCAGGGACAAGGATACAATCAGCAATCCTACCAACCGAATCAGCAAAATATGACGCGTGTTGACAATGATCCATTTCAACCAGGCGGCGGTCCGATTGAAGTAACAGATGACGACTTGCCATTCTGATGAATGACTTAACAATACGTAATAGGGAAGGAGGACAACAATTATGGCACCACGTCGTGGAGGTCGCAGACGCCGTAAAGTTTGCTATTTCACTTCTAACAACATTACACACATCGACTATAAAGATGTAGATTTGTTGAAGAAGTTTATCTCTGAGCGAGGAAAAATGTTGCCTCGTCGAGTTACTGGTACAAGCGCTAAATACCAACGTAAATTGACGGTCGCAATCAAACGTGCACGCATTATGGCACTTCTTCCGTTCGTTTCAGAAGAGCGGTAATATATGAACCACCACTGACTGAATTTTTCAGTCAGTGGTGGTTTTTCTATTTCTTTCTCTACTCCTATTATGCTGTACCAAGCCTGTTGATCATCCAAAGAAATTAGTATTTGGAAATGAGGTGCTTTTGACAAGTAATTGTAGAGGTAGGGTACGTGTTAGGATTCTCCCTACAGAACCGGACGCTTTCCTGAGGGGACGCGGCGGACTCGCCAGAAGTTCTTTGGCGATTACGCCTTTCGTACTGATCCCCCAGGAGTCGCCGGTTCTTCCGGGAGAATCCTTGAAGTAGTGTTCGTAAGTCAGTTCGTGTTCGTCCAGAAATTAGAGTGGGGTAAGTGACTTCTCCTTTGCAGTGCAGAAAAATAGTGTACGTGCTAGGATTCTCCCTGCAGAACCGGACGCTTTCCTGAGGGGACGCGGCGGACTCGCCAAAAGTGCGTTGGCGATTACGCCTGTCACCCTGATCCTCCAGGAGTCGCCGGTTCTTCCGGGAGAATCCTTGTGTTTGTGTCTGCAAGTCAGTTTGTGTTCGTCCAGAAATAGAGTGTGGTAAGTTCCGCTTTCTGAACAGTGTGGGTGAAGCTTTGGATTGCCTGATTGAATACATATAGAGTCATTTCTTTTTCCACTCAGTTCATCGAAGAAGTCATAGTAGCAGATAATACTTCACTGCTATCTAACTTCAAAAGCGGTCGCATTGTATTAGACAAGTCTACTTGGTTTTCACTACCTACAAAGAGGTATTTGACTGTTTTGCCTACACAAAGTACGGCTGAAGCTGGAAGACGATCGACTCCGGGAGGATCAGGAAAAGTCGTAGCGAAGGACGGCTTTTGCGAGTGAAGCGCAGCGAGAAGGAGCACATCTTTGCATTTGACAGGCGTAACCCGCAGCGCTCTTTTGCGGGATCCGCCGCGTCCCCTCCGGAAAGCGTATCGTCTGGAAGCGCAAGACACAAGACACAAGACACAAGACACAAGACACAAGACACAAGACACAAGACACAAGACACAAGACACAAGACACAAGACACACCTAGTCAGCGTCACTCCATCCAATCGCCATAGTCAAAATTGCTTTTAATTAAATGAATGAGAGAATTATACATAATACGGTTAATCAACAGGATTGGTGCTGTACATAACTTATCCAAATAACTGGAATTGAGCATGTCCACTCTTTTTGATTTCGACACAAATCATGGTACAATTAGAAGGATTGACGCAATATGAATAGGCTAAGTTCGGATCAAAATTTATCAACTTACGCAACTACTACTAATTCTAAATCAAAAAGTTGTGAATGAATTGAGGCGTGAAAGATATGCAAGATCAAACGAGGAGAATTACGTATGGGGCGATGATGGTAGCGCTATTCGCCATACTGCTAGCATTCACTCTTTATGTGCCACTACTGGGTACACTAACATTACTGTTAATCCCGCTGCCGGTGACGTTATACCGTTTGCGCTATGACCGGGCATCGACATTGCTCGTAGCAGCTTGTACGTGGCTCTTAACTTTGCTGATTGGCGGGCTTTTATCCATTCCTTCTGCCATCATTTTAAGCATAGTCGGATTTGTCATTGGTGACGCAGTTAAGACAGGAAAGTCCAAGCTTTATGTATTCATGGCTACTGGACTGACACTACTAATTTCCTTAAGCGTACTATACCTAGGGTCTGTATGGTTTTTTAAAATCAATCCAATCGACCAGTTGTTGCAACAATTTGAAACGATTCAAAAAGAAGCACTCGTTATGCTTAGCGGAATGGGCGAGTCAACTAAGGACGTAGAACGATTAGTAGCAGAGGCATTTACTTATTATCAAACGATCGTGCCGTCACTATTTATCTTATCTGTATTTATAGCTGCCTATCTTTTTATTATGCCTATACTGGCAGTGGCTGCGAGACTAGGATTTACTGTTCCTAAATTTTCTTCCTTTTTGATGATGCGTTTACCATTCGCAACAGTCGTTGTTTATATGGCATTACTGTTGATTTCGATTCTTTCGCAACCCGAACAAGGGACAACATTTTATCTAATGGAAGCAAATGCTATTCTGATTTTTAGATTCTTGTTCTTTTTACAAGGTCTGTCTTTACTCTACTACGCATTGCAAAAGATGAAATTGCCGGTCATTGTCAACGTGCTCGCTACACTACTCGCGATGTTCCTCAGTCCATTCACTGTAATGCTCGGTGTCTTAGATATCGCCATTAATATTCGTGCATGGATCGACAAAGACAGAGAGAGGAGAAGATGAGATATTGAGTTTACTTTATAAAAGGCGAGCGATCCGAATTCCGCTAGCTGTTGTGTCTTTTTTAGGTGCAATAGGTGCTGTACTGCTGATGCTATTTCAATTTTGGGTTGGGCTATTCTTTGCCGTTCTTTTTGCGATCGCTCTTTCAATTGCCTGGAAGATAGAAAATGAAAGCTATATCGAAACGGAAAAGTATATTGAAACTTTATCCTACCGAATGAAAAAGGTAGGAGAAGAAGCGTTATTGGAACTACCTATCGGGATTATTTTATTAAATGACAAGCAATTAATTGAGTGGGTGAATCCATTTGTCACTTCTATTTACCCAGACAAATCATGGCTCGGAGAAGCGCTATATGAAATCAATGACAACTTTCGCCAAGTGATGAAAGAGGATTCCGAGCAAGACGTGATTATACTGAATAATCGATCGTATAAAGTTTACTATAAGCCAGAAGAAAAATTACTCTACTTATTTGACGTAACAGAACGTATGAAGATCCAATCACTTTATTATGCAGACCGTACGACGATCGGTATTTTACTCGTTGATAACTATGATGAATTATCACAGACGATGGACGATCAGACACGCAGTCAGATGAACTCACTTGTCACTTCACTCGTCAATGAGTGGGCGGATGAAAATGGGATTTTCGTAAAACGGATTTCGTCTGAACGTTTCTTGGCGGTATTTAACGAAGGCACATTGGAACAACTAGAAAAGACGAAGTTTGCTCTTCTTGATACGATCCGTGAGAATACATCCAAACATTCAGTACCTCTTACATTGAGTATCGGTGTCGGGACAGGCACTACATCGTTAACTGAACTTGGCGAATTAGCGCAGTCCAGTCTAGATTTAGTTCTAGGGCGCGGTGGTGACCAAGTGGCTATTAAACACCATGACGGAAAGCTGAAGTTTTACGGCGGGAAAACGAATCCTGTAGAGAAGCGTACGAGAGTGCGTGCACGTGTCATATCTCATGCGTTGAGGGATTTAATCCAAGATAGTGACCGTGTATTTGTCATGGGTCATAAAATGCCTGATATGGATGCAATAGGCGCATCTATAGGCGTACGTAAGATGGCCCGTATGAACGGCGTCGATGGATATGTAGTCGTGAATTTTGATGAATTAGATACGAGCGTGAATCGATTAATGGATGAAGTTGAAAAAGATGAAGATCTATACCACCATATGTTAATGCCCGATGAAGCATTAGAACTCATGACAGAGCGTTCATTAGTCGTCATTGTCGATACACATAAGCCTAGCATGGTAATTGATGAGCGAGTGTTAGACAAAGCACAGAAGGTCGTGTTAATCGATCACCATCGACGTGGGGAAGAGTTCATCAATAATACTGTACTCGTCTATATGGAGCCGTATGCATCCTCTACGGCTGAGCTAGTGACCGAATTGCTGGAGTATCAGCCGAAAAATGAAAAATTGACGATGCTGGAGTCTACAGCCATGCTTGCGGGGATTGTGGTCGATACGAAAAGCTTTACACTGCGAACCGGCGCTAGAACATTTGAAGCAGCTTCTTATTTGCGAACGAATGCTGCGGATACCGTACTCGTTCAACGTTTACTAAAAGAAGACATTTCGACGTATATCGAACGTTCCAAACTAATTGAAACAGTAGAATTTGTCGGCTCGGGAGATATTGCCATTGCAAAAGGACATGATGAAGTGATTCACAGTTCCGTGCTCATTGCACAAACGGCTGACATTCTTCTTACTATGCAAGGAATTTCCGCATCATTCGTCATAGCCAGACGCAGTGATGGGAAGATAGGTGTAAGCGCTCGTTCATTGGGTGATTTAAATGTTCAAGTCATCATGGAAGAACTGGGAGGTGGCGGTCATTTGACGAATGCAGCCTGCCAGTTAGACGTGGAGACGGTAGAAGAAGCAGTTACTATGTTAAAAAATACAATTGATCAATATGTTGAGAGGGGAAATGAATGATGAAAGTTATTTTCTTGCAAGATGTTAAAGGAAAAGGTAAAAAAGGTGAAGTGAAAGAAGTATCTACTGGGTATGCACAAAACTATTTATTGAAAAATAAAGTTGCAATTGAAGCGACGCCAAGTAATCTCAGTCAATTAGAAGGCCAAAAAAACCGTGAGAAGAAAGATGCGGCAGCTGAACTGGCAGAAGCGAAGCAACTGAAAGAGAAAATTGAAAAGCTAACAGTTGAACTGCAAGCAAAGTCTGGCGAAGGTGGTCGTTTGTTTGGATCTATCACTTCGAAACAGATTGGACAGGCGCTTGAAAAACAACATAAAATCAAAGTAGATCGCAGAAAAATGGAACTGCCGGATGCTATTCGTGCATTGGGCTTTACAAATGTTCCGATAAAATTGCATCCTGATGTAGCAGCTACGCTTAAAGTGCATGTTACAGAAGAATGATAAGGAGATAATAGCTTGAACCAGATGATCGAGCGCACGCCTCCCCATAATAATGAAGCAGAACAGTCGGTCATCGGAGCTGTATTTTTAGAACCACAAGCTTTAATCACTGCATCAGAAATTTTAATGCCCGAAGATTTTTATCGGGTAGCCCATAAAAAGATCTTTGAAACAATGCTTGTGTTAAGTGATAAAGGTCAGCCAATCGATCTCGTGACCATTACGGAAGAGTTAAAGGTGAAAAACGAGTTAGAAGACATCGGCGGTATTTCGTATTTAACAGAACTTGCGAATGCTGTACCGACTGCCGCAAACATCGTCTATTATGCGAATATTGTAGAAGAGAAGTCGTTATTGCGTAAGTTGATTCGTGTAGCAACGAGTATTGTTGAAGATGGGTATACCCGTGAAGATGAAGTCGAAGCATTATTAGGCGAAGCAGAGAAAAAGATGATGGAAGTATCCAGTAGAAAAAATGCTGGAGATTTCCGTCACATTAAAGATGTTCTAGTAGAGAGTTATGACAATATTGAACTCTTGCATACCCGCAAAGGTGATGTTACGGGTATACCTACAGGTTTCCGTGATCTAGATAAAATTACAGCAGGTTTTCAGCGCAATGATCTGATTATCGTAGCTGCACGTCCTTCTGTCGGTAAGACGGCATTTGCCTTAAATGTTGCGCAAAACGTTGCAACAAAGACAGATGAGAATGTGGCAATCTTTAGTTTGGAGATGGGTGCTGAACAACTAGTCATGCGTATGCTTTGTGCAGAAGGCAATATTGACGCACAAGTTCTTCGTACAGGAAATTTAGAAGCTGACGATTGGCGCAAATTAACGATGGCTATGGGTTCATTATCGAATGCAGGAATATTCATTGATGACAGTCCGGGTATCCGGATCAATGAAATACGTTCTAAATGTAGACGGCTTCAGCAAGAACACGGCCTTGGTATGATCATGATTGACTATTTGCAGTTAATTATGGGAAGCGGTCGTGGCAGTGACAACCGACAGCAAGAGGTATCTGAAATTTCTCGTTCATTGAAGGCTTTGGCTCGTGAATTAAAGATTCCTGTCATTGCTCTTTCGCAGTTGTCTCGGGGTGTGGAGCAGCGCCAAGATAAACGCCCGATGATGTCCGATTTACGTGAATCCGGAAGTATCGAGCAGGATGCCGATATTGTATCCTTTTTATACCGTGAAGATTACTATGATAAAGAAACAGAAATGCAGAATATGATTGAAATTATCATCGCCAAGCAACGTAATGGTCCGACCGGCACAGTCACGTTGGCATTTGCAAAGGAATACAACAAGTTTTTAAATATCGACTGGAGTCAGCATGAAGGCCCTCCGCCGAACTAATAAAGACGCACTTCCATTTCCAACCTTTTGGAAAGGAAGTGTTTTTTCTGTTTAAAAGAGAGTTTGACAATAACGATTGAATGAAGTGAAGCTGACTTGGAGTGTCTCGCGGCTTGCGCTTCCAGACGATACGCTTTCCGGAGGGGGCGCGGTGGATCGTCAAGCGCTGCGAGTTACACCTGTCAGTGCTGCGCTTCACTCGCAAAAGCCGTCCTCCGCTACGGCTTTCCCTGAACCTCCCGGAGTCGATCGTCTTCCAGCTTCAGCCGTACTTAGTGTGTGCAAGACAGGTTGATCGCTCTTTGTATATAGTGAAAACCAAGTAGAATTGTCTGGTATAATCTGACCTTTTTTGAAGTGAGATAGTGGTGAAGTGTTGTTAGCTACTATGACTGCTTCGATGAACTGAGTGGAAAAAGAAATGACTCTATATGCATTCACTCAGGCAATCCAACACTTCACCCACACTGTTTAGGAAGAGTAACTTGCCATACTCTATTTCTGGACGAACACAGACTGTCTTCCCGACACAAACTCAAGGATTCTCCCGGAAGAACCGGCGACTCCTGGAGGATCAGGACGACAGGCGTAATCGCCAACGCACTACTGGCGAGTCCGCCGCGTGCCCTCAGGAAAGCGTCCGGTTCTGCAGGGAGAATCCTAACACGTACACTCTTTTTCTGCACTACAAAGAAGAAGTCACTCACTCCACTCCAACTTCAGGCCGAACACCAATTAACTTCCCAACAAAAACTCAAGGATTCTCCCGGAAGAACCGTCGACTCCTAGAAGCTCAGGAATAGCAAATGACACACGCTTGAAAAAAGTGCGATTTGACCTTATTCGTGATAGAGTTAAAGGATATGGAAAGATTGCTTTCAAATAGAAAAAAGCTAGAAAAACCGAGCGCCTGCGTGGCGGGAAAGGAATACACTATGCAAAACAAAACGATTTTTATAGTAGATGACGAAAAACCCATAGCGGATATTATAGAGTTTAACTTAAAAAAGGAGGGCTTCAATGTTTTCTGTGCATATGACGGGGAAGATGCGATTAATCGCGTAGAAGAGATTCAGCCCGATCTTATGCTGCTCGATATTATGTTACCTAAACGAGACGGCATGGAAGTATGCCGTGAAGTACGTAAAAAATATGATTTTCCCATTATTATGCTAACGGCTAAAGACTCTGAAATTGATAAAGTATTAGGACTGGAATTAGGGGCGGACGACTATGTCACAAAACCTTTTGGAACACGTGAATTAATCGCACGTGTGAAAGCTAACTTGCGACGTCATGCAAGAACGATAGCCGAAGATCAAGAGGAAGCGACGAATGACATTACAGTAGGCCAATTAGTAATTCAACCAGACGCATACTTTGTACAAAAACGTGGAGAAACGATCGAATTGACACACCGTGAGTTTGAGTTGCTCTATTACTTAGCGAAACATATTGGCCAAGTGATGACGCGGGAGCATTTACTGCAAACGGTGTGGGGATATGACTATTTCGGTGATGTGCGGACAGTGGACGTGACAATTCGCCGTTTGCGTGAAAAGATTGAAGATGCACCAAGCCATCCTAGCTGGATCGTCACAAGACGTGGTGTAGGTTACTATTTGCGCGACCCGGAACAGGAATAAGCCTATGCACAAGGTAGGCTTTTTTCGATCAATCCATGTCAAATTTGTCTTGATCTACGTCTTACTCATTATTGTGGCGATGCAGATTATCGGTCTTTATTTTGCCAACGGACTTGAAAAAACGCTGAAAGACAACTTTACAAGCTCAATTATAGATCGTATGAATTTAGTAGAGTTCAGTGTGCGAGAAGAAATGACAAAAAAGCGTAAAGACAGTGATTTGACTCTTGAACAAAGTTTAAAAAATGTATTGGTAGAGTTTACTTCTGATGACATTATGGAAATTCGCGTCATTAATTCGAAATACCGCATTCTCGCTACTTCATCATATGAAAACCAAACAAGAGTAGGACAGCATTCCACGAATGATAGTGTCAGGAAGTCTATTACCTCTGAGACCATTAAAGACGTCATTACCCTTGATCCACAGACGCATTATAGGGTATTGTCTTTAGCGCAACCTATAGTGGACGGTAATGATGTGATTGGTTCTTTATATGTGGAAGCAGATATAGAGTCAGTATTTAAACAAATTGAAGAAATTAACCGAATACTTGCCGTAGGGGTCGCAGTGTCATTAACTATTACGGTGATTGTCGGGATCTTTATCGCACGAACCTTTACCCGCCCCATATCCGACATGCGCCGGCAAGCTCAGGCAATGGCTAACGGAAACTTTACGCGAAAAGTAAAGGTATACGGCACCGATGAAATGGGACAATTGGCTATCGCATTCAATCATTTGACTAATCAGCTACAGGAATCCCAGTCTACTACTGAAAGTGAAAGGCGAAAGTTGGCTTCTGTTCTGGAGAATATGACGGATGGTGTCATAGCGACTGACCGTAAAGGCCGTGTCAGTTTGATCAATGACTCTGCATTGCAAATGCTTGACGTGACGAATGATTTAGTAATCAACCGTCCTATTACTAAGATTCTTGGTATTGATTTAGACTATACATTTGAAGAACTGATCCAAGTGAAAGAGTCTATTCCTTTGGATTTCAGTACTGAAGAACAGTCATATATTTTACGTGCTACTTTTTCTGTTACACAGCGTGAGACGGGCTTTGTCAATGGTTTAATTGTAGTATTACACGATAATACAGAACAAGAAAAGATTGATATGGAGCGACGTGAGTTCGTTTCAAACGTTTCCCATGAATTACGTACACCATTAACTACGATGCGTAGCTATTTAGATGCCTTAACGGACGGGGCATGGAGAAACGAAGAAATTGCGCCAAACTTCTTACGTGTAACACAAAATGAAACCGAGCGTATGATTCGACTCGTGAATGATTTGCTGAAATTATCTCGCATGGATAGTAAAGAATACGAACTAAATAAAGAATGGGTGGAGTTCAATCGCTTTTTCAATGCGGTTATTGAGCGTTTTGAGTTCTCCAAATCTAAAAATGTCCGATTTATACGCAATCTGTATTCCAGCAGTTTGTTTGTAGAAATTGATACGGATAAACTGACGCAAGTGCTGGATAATATTATTTCAAATGCTTTAAAGTATTCTCCTGATGGCGGAGAAGTCCGTTTTGGCGTTACAGTATCAGGTGACTATATTAAAGTAATGATCTCAGATGATGGAATGGGAATACCAAAGTCCAATGTGAATCGAATTTTTGAACGCTTCTACCGTGCGGATCGTGCGCGTTCCCGTGCATTAGGAGGAACAGGTCTTGGTCTTGCCATCGCAAAAGAGATGATTGTTGCACATAAAGGAGAGATTTGGGCGCAAAGTGAAGAAGGGAAAGGAACAACGATCTTCTTCACTTTGCCATTTGAACAACAAGAGGATGGTGAGTGGGATTGAAGTATATAGAACCAATCAAATCCATCGTATTGTTATTGCTAGTACTGTTAAGTGTATTGTTTACATTTAGTGTGTG
Source organism: Sporosarcina sp. PTS2304 (assembly GCF_003351785.1). GTDB lineage: Bacteria > Bacillota > Bacilli > Bacillales_A > Planococcaceae > Sporosarcina. The sequence continues at coordinate 2,819,242 of NZ_CP031230.1, read as the reverse complement.
GAACTTTTCGCCGAATTATGAACCAATGGAACAATCGCAAACAATCGATATTTCCATTGCAGAAAAAAAGACTATAGACGAGATTATTAAGCCGTATAAAATGGTAATCAATTTAAAAGATCAAGTACTTGGTTCCATAGACGCAAGTAAAATCGATATCATACTTTCCGAAATGGGAAATTGGGAAATTAGTGACTTCCGTCTGGTTGAACAAAAAATGGATAAATTTAAAATTTCACAGCTTCTACAACAACCTAGTCAGATGACATTATATTTTCCAGGGGAAGTACCGATGCTTGTATACGACAATGTATTACTAATGAGCGACACAAACATAACCGAATCAACATTCAATCGTTTAGTCATTGACTGGAGCCAATCTACTCAATTGCCGTTACTGCATTTTATAAGTGAAGAAAATGGTTTGCATTACCAAGCTCAAATTCTACTGACTAATAAATCTAGCTTTCTACGTAATGTAGTAGATGTCGGCCAATCAGTAGATGAGTATGTTGAAATTGATCGTGGGAATGCTCCATTATTAGTTGTACCAAAAGATGCTGTCACCATTACTCGAAATACGTATTATCAGGAAGAAATCAATCCACACCGATTTCGGGATGCATTATTCAGCGATCCGAACGCTGTAAAACGGAGTCAAGTAGATGCTGACCGGGCAGAGTACGGGGATGACCATGCGATAATGGCAATTAATACAAAAACTAAAATGCTAAGCTATGTCATGCCTGCTGCAGAGAGTAAAGAAATAGCGATCCCTTCTGAACTTTTGCTGAATACGATCGACTTTATCAATGAACATGGCGGGTGGACGGATGAATTTCGTTTTGCTTATATGAACCCTATATCACGTTATGTGGAATTCCAGCTGTATGTAGACGGTTTACCAGTGTACAGTGACCAAGCGGGAACGAATGAGATTACCCACAAGTGGGGAACTTCTCGTACATTTAAATACATCCGGCCCTATTATACACTCGACGTCAATGTAGAAAAGATAGATGAAGAGCTACCCTCAGGCATAGAAGTGGCGGATGCTTTAAAGGAATCTGATGAGCTGGACTTTGATTCAATCGATGAGATTTCAGTAGGCTATTATTTAGTTCATGATGAAAATAGAAGATTGCTCATTGCGCAGCCTTGCTGGTATTACCTCATTAAAGATAATTGGTTCCGTTTCATGCCGGCACAGTATCCCGGAGGGGGTGAACAGCTTGGATTGGAATAAAACCAAGACGATTTTCATCATTGTCTTTTCTGTTCTAAATATTTTCTTGTATTTGTTGTACTTAGATCGTCAAACTGGTGTGGATAATATGCAAGTCGTCCCAAAAGTCTCTTTAGAAGAAACGTTAACAATGGAAGAGATCACGTACAATCCAATTCCGTTCATGAAAAAGGAAGTTTCGTATTTATCTGCACATATTGCTACGTTTTCAGATGAAGATTTGAAAGAGTTAAGCAGCCAAACGTTCAGAACGAGTGAAAATTCGCGGCTGATTGCGGATATGAAAAAAGAAGTATCAGTGAAGAACGAAAAAGACGAATTCGAATTTGACGACTATTTACTGAAATATGTTTTAAAAGGTAGCGACTATGTTTTATGGGAGTTGGACGAAGAAAATCAGTGTGCAGTATTTTTCCAACGTGTGAAAAGTGAAACGATTTTCCACAGTCCAAATGCGACGTTAGTCATTCATTGGGATGATCAATATAACGTAACGTATTATGAGCAAAGTATGCTGGATGACTTTGTCAGCTTCAATCATAAAAAAGATTTACTGTCTCAAGATGAAGCGGTAGGATCACTTGTGACAAGAGGTTACTTGAAACAAGGTTCCACGGTCATGCATGTGAAATATGGCTATTCAACGTTAGTTCAGTTAACGGAAACTCAAGTATTTGCACCGACGTGGAATGTTCAGGTAAAATTAGAAGACGGAGCAATTGAAAACTACTTTATCAATGCGATTGAAGGAAAAGTACTTGAGTTCCAACCAAATACTTTAGAAGAACAAACAGAATAGGAGTTTTCCACATGCGCTTTAGCATTTTGGCGAGCGGTAGTACAGGCAACTCGTTATATATAGAGACAGAAGAACATGCATTTCTCGTAGACGCGGGGCTAAGCGGCAAAAAAATGGAAGGTTTACTCGCTTCTATTGGTCGTTCGATGCAACAAATTGACGGCATTTTCGTCACACATGAACACAGTGATCATATTAAAGGGATCGGGGTCCTTGCTAGAAAGTACAAAACACCTATTTATGCCAACGAGAAAACTTGGCAGGCAATGGATGGATTAGTCGGTGAAATCGCCCTTGATCAACGTTTCCATTTTGATATGGAAACTGTTAAAACTTTTGGCTCACTGGATATCCAATCATTTGCTGTATCCCATGACGCGGCAGATCCGATGTTTTATACGTTCAATGAAGGCGATCGTAAATTGGCTATCATTACGGACACAGGCTATGTGAGCGACCGTATGAAAGGTCATATAAACGGAGCGGACAGTTTCGTCTTTGAAAGTAATCACGACGTCAGTATGCTGCAAATGGGACGTTATCCATGGTCTATCAAACGTCGAATATTAAGTGATGTCGGTCACGTATCCAATGAAGATGCAGCTGTTGCGATGAGCGAAGTCGTAGCTCAAAAAGACACGCAAATTTATTTAGCCCATTTAAGTTTAGATAATAATATGAAAGACTTGGCGCGTATGAGCGTAGCGCAAACACTTGAAGACTGTGGAATTCGTGCTGGAGAATTCGTTCACTTGCATGATACAGATGCAACAGTCTCCACAGAACTTGTGCTAGTCTAATAAACGCAAAAAGCCTTACATAATTAGTGGGGCTTTTTGCATTTTCATTGGAGCATATGGGTACAGTAAAGATAGGAATAATTGAACTAAGGAGGAATCGCTAATGGATGAAGAAAGAAGAGAACCGGAGTGGAGACCTACACCAGCTAGAGAACCAAAACGTAGAGGTGGTTTTTTACCAGCGTTACTCGGTGCATTGCTTGGCGGTTTAATCGTATTTGGAGTGATGATGAACTTCACGGAAGCACCGGACGATAAAATAGTAGAACAGACCGGTCAAGCACCAAGCACAAACGCACAGCACGTTCAAGTACCGATGGATATTTCAAATGACGTAACAGACGTTGTAGCAGATGTTGCAACAGCAGTTGTAGGCATTACAAATATCCAAACCGTACAAAACTTCTGGTCCTCTACAACGTCTACTCAGGAAGCGGGATCAGGATCTGGTGTCATCTACAAAAAGTCAGACGGTAAAGCGTATATTGTCACAAACCATCATGTTGTAGAAAATGCGGAACAGTTGGAAGTGAGTTTCGACGATGGAACGAAAGTCGAAGGAAAATTGATCGGCAGTGATATGTGGACCGATTTGGCGGTAGTGGAAATTGATTCGGAGCATGTAGAATCGATAGCAGAGTTCGGTGATTCCGATACGCTAAAACGGGGCGAACCCGTCATTGCGATAGGGAATCCGCTTGGTCTTGGATTTGCGGGTTCTGTAACGGTAGGCGTAGTTTCAGGTAAAGACCGTTCGATTCCGATCGACTTCAATAAAGACGGTATTGTCGACTGGCAAGCAGACGTCTTGCAGACAGATGCAGCGATCAATCCAGGTAACTCAGGAGGGGCGTTGATCAATATGGCGGGTCAATTGATAGGCATCAACTCTATGAAGATTTCAGAGGAGACTGTAGAAGGTATCGGGCTTGCCATACCGATCAATATTGCATTGCCGATTATCGAACATTTAGAAGAAACAGGTCAGGTGAATCGTCCGACAATGGGTGTATCGTTGCTCGATCTTCAACAAATTCCAATTCAACAACAGCAACAAACATTAAATTTGCCTGAAGAAGTAACAGAAGGTGTAGTTGTCACGGACATTATGACGAATTCACCGGCACAAGCCGCAGGTATGAAAAAGTACGATACGATTGTACAGCTAGATGAAGAAAAGGTGACGGATATGGTCACACTTCGTAAGTATTTGTACAATAAAAAGGAAATCGGGGATTCATTGAAAGCAAAAGTATACCGTGATGGTAAAGTACTAGACTTAGAAATGGTATTGAAAGATGGCAACACATTCTAAACTATCCACAGAGTGAATAACTTTTAGTACACATCAGGTATCATGGCGAAACCGCGCTATGATGCCTGATTTTTTTTGAAGTTATCCATTTGTGGATAAATTCAAAAAAATGTGCATAATATTGTGTAAAAATACGACTGTAAATTTCAGACTATTTTTTTATACTGACAAGCCTCAATACCTTACAGGCCAACAGGTTTCATTGTTTTTATTTTGATTCGAAAATAAGAAGTGTAAAATAAAATACGTAACGAGTAAAAAGTTATCCACAAAATTGTGGTAAACTATACAGAGTATTTTATATGTAGTAGTGAGCGCCTAGTCAGGCACAATATGTAGAGTGTCTTGTGGATATGTGCATAAGTGCTGTGTATAACCTTTAGAGAGTGAGTGGATAAACTGTGAATATAACAATTGTGACCGTGGGTAAATTAAAAGAGAAGTATTTAAAACAAGGAATAGAAGAGTATGCAAAGCGTCTAAATAGTTACGCAAAAATGCAATTAGTCGAAGTGGCGGACGAAAAGGCTCCAGAAACGTTAAGCGAAGCCGACATGGAAATTGTCAAAAAGAAAGAAGCGGATCGAATCTTGGCGAAAATTGCACCAGATGCTTATGTCATCGCGCTAGCAATCGACGGTAAAATGAAAACTTCGGAAGAATTTGCGAAGAGCATGGAGTCATTGATGACGTACGGTAAGAGTAAAATTGTCTTTGTTATTGGTGGGTCACTTGGTTTACATAGTAGTGTATTGCAGCGGTCAGATGAGAAGTTATCATTTTCCAAGATGACGTTTCCGCATCAGTTGATGAAGTTGGTATTGGTGGAGCAGATTTATCGTGGGTTTCGGATTATTAAGGGAGAACCTTATCATAAATAAAATAGTTATAGAACATTCAAAATATCAAATAATAGACCACATGTTAACGCGCAGTGTATGACATTTACTCATCCACCCAATTCACAGCAATTCAAATCTAATAAATAGTCCTAGCTAGATGACGAACGACGACACTATCTATATACTTAGATATAAATATAGTGCTCGTGCATTATAGACTTTATGTTCTGTGAGGGATCTGACTGTGGACTCGTTAACAACCTATATTACGCTTATCTGCATGTCGGGAATATTCAATGTGTTTTTAAGTTTGTATGTCTATCGAAATCGCCATCAATATAAGGCAATCGCAACTATTTTTAGTGTTTATACGGGCTCCATTGCAATCTATTGTTTTGCAGCGGCGTTCGGTTTGTTGGCGACTTCGCTTGAGTCAGTAAAATTATGGACGGTTATTCAGTATATCGGGTTGCTATCTTCTCCATTGCTTGGGCTGCTATTTATTATGAAGTATGTTCATAAGACGATCAGGACGAGAAATGTACTATTGTTGCTTGTCATTCCGATCACCAGCTTTTTTCTGTTACTTACGAATAACTCTCACCATCTCTACTACCGAGTTTTTGAAATAGACCCTGTGCTTGGAGCACCTTATATTTATCATGAAATCGGCAACTGGTATGTCATTCAGGGAATTTTTACGTTTTGTTGTATGTTTGCGGCACTTTTATTGGCTTTGTCAAAACTAAAAGAAATTACAGATGTTTACCGACCACAATTAGTAGCATTGGTAGTCGGTCAATTATTGCCGATAATTGCAGCCTTTTGCTATTTAGTCGGTTTTGCACCTCGAGGAATTGACCCGGTACCGATGGTGCTGTGGATTTCATCTGCTTTTTATGTATGGGCTATTACATCTTCACGCATGTTTTCGGTTATGCCGATTGCAAAGGATGTGATTTTCCATCATATTAACGACTGTGTTATCGTCTTGGATGCCAGCTATCGTTTAATAGAATTTAATCAGGCAAGCAAGCATATGTTGCCGCAACTGAATAAAACGTCGTTTGGCAAAAACTTTAAAGAGCTATGGAATACTCTATTTGATCAGCCGACACTTTTATCGTCTGAATGGTTTTCTCATCATAATGAGCAACAAATAACTTTTAACCAGTCAGAAGATATTTATCAGTTACGAGTCTCGCCTGTCATTCATTCTAAGCAAACAGTAGGCTATATTTTGATATTTACAGATGTTACTGAGCAAAAGCAATTACTGTATAAATTAGAAAGGCAAGCTTATTACGATGAACTAACAGGCATTTACAATCGGCGTGCGTTTTTTGAGAAAGCCCCTACAGAGCTGATTACTGCCCAGCAACAGTCTATGCCGTATACAATTATTTTGATCGATATCGATTATTTCAAGCAAGTAAATGACACGTACGGTCATCATATAGGCGATCTTGTACTGAAGAATGTAGTCAGTGTTTGTAAAAAGCAGATGGAAGATCAAGACATTTTATTTGCTCGCTACGGAGGGGAAGAGTTTGTCGTGGCATTTCAAGGGATAGCATCAGAAGGCGAGAAGCTGGCAAACCAGATGCGCAAGTCCGTAGAAGAGAGTGCATGTAAGACAAAAGAGGAAGAAATAGCAGTTACGATCAGCTGTGGTGTTGCTTCTACTTCAAAAGAAGAAACATTGACAGAGTTACTAATTCGGGCAGACGATGCACTGTATTCGGCTAAAGGGGCAGGTCGAAACAGGGTTCATATCTATCTTCAATGAACAAAAAGTAGCGGTCTAGAAACTGTGATTTCTTCCATTCAGTATTATGAAGGCTGCAGGATAAAAGCAGCTAACCGGTGTGCATACTCTTCTTTTTTTAAAAAGCTAGGACATAACATGCAAAAAGCGTAAAGGACACGTCATCCTTTACGCTTTTTGTAACTGCTTTTTAGCTTATTATAGTGTATCAGATTGGAAATGGATCAGCAGGCGCTCCTAATGCTATATTCAAGCTCGTAAAAGCTCACTTGTTGGATGTAGCCGGAAAGACTCTACAAAAATGCCTGGAATTGGATTTTAGTTTAGATGTTCCTCAGTCTCATTTTTTATAAAATGTTGTAACGTTTTCATATTTCGTTAGTTAGTAAAGTGAGGGAGGGGAGAAAGTGAACTTTGAGGAAATTTATAAAGCGTATTTTCAGGACGTCTACTTATATACAAAATCTTTAGCATGTGACAAGGATGTAGCGGAAGAAATCGCACAAGAGACATTTTTTAAGGCGTTGAAATCGTTCCATCAATTTGATGGAAAAAAAGATATACGAGCATGGTTGTTCACAATTGCAAAAAATACGTATTTTACCCAATACAAAAAACAACAACGTGAGACAACTATTGAAGAACTCTCAGCACAAAAGGACGTTCAACTCATCAATTTTTTAATGAATGAAGAAAGAGCTCTCATTATTCATCAATTCTTACACGCAATGGAAGAACCTTATAAAGAAGTTTTCTCCCTTAGAACATTTGGTGAGCTTTCTTTTCAGACAATTGGGCACCTATTTGGCAAAAGTGATAGCTGGGCTAGAGTGACATATTATCGCGCGAAAAAGAAAATCATGATGTATATGGAGGCGAAGCAAGATGAAGGAAATTAAATGTTCAGTTATTCAGGATTTATTGCCACTTTATATAGACGACGCAATAAGTGACGATACAAAAACATTAGTGAATAAGCATTTAAAAACTTGTGAGGAGTGTAAAAAAGAATATGAGCAAATGAAGGAAACCTTGTACGTACCGATTGAAAATAAAGCAACGTTGTTCATTCAGTTGAATAAACAATGGAACAAGAAAAAACGGCTTCTTATATTCAGTTCTGTTTTAGCAACTATTTTATTAGGATTTGCCGTATTTTCATTTATCGTTTATTATGCAAAGCCAATACCTTATGCAACAGACTTAGTTAAAATTGAGGAAAAAGCAGATGGGACGCTCGTTTCAAATTATTTTGGGAAAAGTCATGCAGGAACATACGCGTCACACCCGATAAAAGTTGAAATAGACGGTGAAATGAAAAATGTTAGCCTTATCTATTATGTTGAAACAATCGCAAATTCACCTACTAGCAACCTTTTAGGAGAGCATAAAAGTAGCAGCCCTATACAATTTGTATTGCCAGAGAGCGAAAGCGTGGATGCTGTATACTACGGATCGTTTGATTTTGAAGATGTAATTACTACAGAAGAGCTAGAGTGGGAAAAACGTATCCAACAAATGACTTTAGTTTGGGAGAGATAAATAGGGATTAAATCAAACTGTATGTGAACATATTATGCTGAATCGTCCTACAAGTAATCTGACTCTTTCCAGAACCTCCAAATATATTCTGGAGAGAGTCCTCCATTACAACGTCTTCGGATAAGAAATACGCTTCGCTTCATCATCCAAACCTAGTAAAACCAACTGCTTTTTTACATAAGATTGTAATGATTCATTCTCAAAAAATAATCCTTTCGATTGACCATCGCGAATGAAGGCTAGTTTTTCTTCATAAGAGGCTGTACGAAAGAACTGTTGAACTGCAACTATGTCCATATGTTCAATAGCAGGTAATGTAAAAGGGCTTGTATCACTGCTAGTATGAACGGCTTGAGGCGAAACGATTCCAATCGTATCTTCTGTAGAAAGAACTACTTCATTTCTACGTGTGTTCATCATATCTTTGTAGTAGGCAATGAAAGAGAGTGGTGGATTGGAAGGTATGAGCTTTTCTATACGCTCGATCACTCGTCTTTCGTTTGAGTCAATTGCGTGCGTAGCCAATGATACCTCGCTCACTTGCATACTATCCAACATATCCATAGCTTCTGGATAGAAGAAAATAATCTTCAAAAAGTCTCGTAGATTTTTCGCAGCTAGTGTAACCGGTTGACTATAATCCATTGGTGAGACACGTACGATATAAGCAGTTTCTAAGCTTGCTACTTGTCCAAAGTCCGTTAAAAATCCAAAGTGAATACCATCTACGCCAGTTCTTGCAAATGAAATAACATCTAAAGGTGTGTTCAAGTAGCGGGAATCCAACCCTTCTAGTGAAAAGAAGTAGCCAAGTAAATCCCCATACGGTAGTAATTCTTCGTTTGTTAAAGCTTCTTGTAGCTCGATGATCTGAAGCAATAAGGCAGGAGCTTGGTATTTCCCATAATTTAGTGCAATCATATAATCTTCCTCTCTTACACGTCCGTTAATAAACTATAGTATTTAAAAGCGAGTTTGACTAGGGTGTGATCGTTTTTAAAGGTGGAATGAGGCACTGTAAAGGAGAAGTCACTTACCATACCCTATTTCTGGACGAACACGAACTAACTTCCCGACACAAATTTAAGGATTCTCCCGGAAGAACCGGCGACTCCGCCGCGTGCCCTCAGGAAAGCGTCCGGTTCTGTAGGGAGAATCCTAACGAGTATACTACTTTGCTACACCACAAAAGAAAAGGTCATCCGTTATCATGAGTCGAGTTCAGGGAATAGATAGTGCAGTATATCCGTTGTTAACCGTCTAGACTTTCCTTTGTACGGATAAATGTGCATATACATCGACGGATTAAAATTTGCTTCAATAATTCCATACGCGTTCGGCTCAGTAGCGAGAACATCGGCGTCTTCAATGATTAAATCGATTCCGCTAATCTTAGCGCCGAGCGCAGCTACTGCGTCGACTGCTATTTTTTTATAGTCTTCAGAAATCTGGTCTGTGACATCGATTGAATCTCCGCCTGTACTAACATTGGAATTTTCACGCAGATAAACGATTTCACCTTCTCGCGGTATAGAATCCAGTTGGTATCCTTGACCTTTTAACATGAGGATCTCTAGTTCACCAAGTTGGATCAATTCCAACGGTGTCCGGTGATCAGTACCCCGCAGAGGGTCTTCATTCTTTGCGTTGACTAGTTCCGTAATTGTTTGTTTGCCATCGCCTGTGACATTTGCCGGGACACGTAGCATGACGGCTAATACTTTGTCATGTAGAACAAAGAATCGATACTCCGTTCCTACGAGGAAGTCTTCTACTAAAATAGAGTCATCTTCACTGAATGCAATGTCTACAGCAGATTTATAATCGTCATAGCTCGCACCATCTTTGAAGATCGAAATACCGAGCCCATAATTCGTTGTTTTCGGCTTCACTACAAATGGAGTGTTAGCAAACATTTTATAGGCGCGCAATGCTTCTTCTTTCGTACTGAATTCGTCACCAGCTGGAACGTGGTAGCCTTTTTCTTCAAGAATCTTTTTCGTGACTGTTTTATTCTCCATGATCAAAGTAGAGACATATGTATCTTTACTCGTCATATTCCCATTTTTGACATATTCCACGTGATCACGCAGTTTCAGTTTCAAGAATTGATCGTGGCGGTCTAGCACTTCTACTTTGATACCTTTTTGGATAGCATCGAACATCATAATTTGCGTAGATAATTCCATATCTGTAAAGCCTGTTAATTCATATGGTTTCTTCCACAATTTTGCGTGAGTTTTCTTAGCTATTTCTGTCGCTACTTGGCTTTGACTAGTTTTTTCGCTCTCTACATACAGTCTTCCTGCTAGTGTTTTCGAAGGGTCTGCAAGCATCGCCCGTAGGTTTGCAAAGAGTGAATCAGAAACAGGAAAGTCCAAATCCTTTGACAACTGCTCCATTCCGTCCACAAGTTCATGCGCTTCGTCTTCAAACTGGGTGTGTGTCAATGGGTGTTCAAGTGCGACGACATCATTTCGTGCATCACCAACTTTACCGTATTCATCACACTCTGGATTTTCTTCTTTTTGTAGAAGGTAGAGAAGGAAGATATGCAGGAATTCCGCTTGTTCATGACTAATACCATTCGTTTCAAATGGATTTAGATCAATATTTCTTAGCTCCACGTATCGCACACCGGTATGCCTGAAATCTGCTACACGATCACTACCCCGTAAACGCATCGCTGTGTAAAATTCCTTTTCTTCTACCAGCAATCCTCTATTCACTACGGAAGACAAATCTGTAATATATTTTTCAATTGTACTGAACGATACGTTTACATCGTCATGATTGACGTATCCGAATCTACTGCTGCGGATACTTCTGACAGGTTCGTTAGGTTTGTCATCGCAGCCATAGAAGTTTGCTTCACTTGTAGGGGAGGCACCGTAGAAATATGTCACGAGCCAACGATAGTATAAGTAATTTCTCGTTAGTTTCAAATAAATATCTGTCTTAAACTGCTGATAGTCTTCAATATCCGATTGCAAACTAAACAACATACGAAGCAGTTCATCACTGAACTCAAAATTGAAATGAATCCCACAAATCATCTGTTTGCGACGCCCGTATGAATTGGCGAGTGAACGACGATAGAGAACATTTTCAAAATTGTTTAGCTTTGCGATCACAATGTCTTCTTCTTTTTCAGGAAGAGCAGGAGGCATGCTCAATGGCCAAAGCATTTCTTTCTCGCCCATCGATCGATAGGCGACATCATGAATGCCAGATAGGTAATCAAATAATTCATCTAACGTATTGAGGACAGGTGTAATCAGTTCCATTTGTGTTTCAGAGAAGTCGCGTTGAATATAGGGATGTTCGTCTCTCATGCCGATATTTGCAGGATGATCTGTTGTTGCTAAGTGTCCTTCTAGATCTACACGCTGACCTTCCTTTTCTATGCCGTAGCGAGCCTTCAAAACATATGGCTTAATACGTTCATCGGCTAACATTTTCTTAAGATCCATTGTAACTGTCCCTCCTATGTACTGTATTTTTGAGTCTATTCTTCTATCTTAGTTCATATACCCGTAAAAACAAAAATATCCACATTATAATTAATGTGGACATGTAGGATAAAGAGAAATTGTAGACGTAAGAAAGCTTTTCGATGATCGTTCGGCTTCGCTATTTCGTCTACCACTTATAAAGAGTAAAGATTAAAGGTGAAAGGGACACCAGATAGTTCAACGGTCTGATGTCCCCGCCTGAAGTATACATCTCACTCTATATCTTATACTAACTTTTCCATATGAAAATCAAAGTGTTCTGCCAAGAAAGAAGAGATGAAAAAGTAGCTATGGTCGTAACCTTCTACTTTGTTATACTCAACTGGCTGATCATATTGCTTCGCATTCTCAAGGAAAGGCTTCTCATTCAACTGTTCTGGATAGAAGTTATCCGCTGTGCCTTGCGTAATAAGAATTGGCGGGATGCCGGATTGTTTCACTAACTCTGCAGTATCCCATTCCTTCCAAGTTGACTGATCTTCCCCAAGATACGTTGTAAAAGCCTTAATGCCCCATGGAACATCAACGGGACTGGAAATAGGAGAGAATGCTGAAATCGATTGGAAACGGTCTGCATTTTTCATACCGATCATCAATGCCCCATAACCGCCCATGGAATGCCCCATAATACTTTCTTTTCCTGAAAAGTTCGGCACGAGATCCGTCGCAATCGCGTGTAACTCTTCCGTAATATATGAATACATCTGATAATGGGTAGCCCAAGGTTGCTCAGTAGCGTTCACATAAAAACCTGCACCTTGTCCAAGATCAAACGCATCGTCATCCGCAACATCTTCCCCACGAGGCGATGTATCCGGGATAATAACGGCTACTTGATGCTTCTCTGCCAAGCTTTGAAAGCCACTTTTCTGGCTAAAGTTATCGTCTGTGCACGTTAATCCTGAAAGAAACCAAAGTAATGGAATTTCCTTCTGTTCTTTATTTGATGGCAAGAAAATACTGAATGTCATATCACATTTGAGAACTTCTGAATAATGAGTGTACTTGTTTTGCTGTCCGCCGAAAGAACGTCGTTGCTCTACTTGTTTTAGACTCATGATTTCACTCTCCATACGTTAATATTGAACGAATTGATTCACCTTTATGCAATAAGTCAAACGCTTCATTAATATCCGTGAAATTTAGTTGATGTGTAATAAATGAATCCAAATCAATTTTACCGTCCTGATAGTCATCAATCATGCCAGGTAACTCGCTTCTGCCTTTTACTCCACCAAATGCAGATCCGCGCCATACGCGACCCGTGACTAATTGGAAAGGACGTGTGCTAATTTCTTTACCAGCACCGGCTACACCGATAATGATACTTTCACCCCAGCCTTTATGACAACATTCAAGTGCTGAACGCATCACATCAACATTTCCGATACACTCAAAGCTGTAATCTACACCACCATCCGTCATGTCGACGATGACTTCTTGAATAGGTTTGTCGAATTTAGAAGGGTCGATAAAGTCGGTAGCGCCCATTTTCTTCGCTAATTCAAATTTATCTTCATTTAAATCAATCGCAATAATTCGGCTAGCCTTTGCCTGCGCTAGTCCTTGAATAACCGCTAGGCCAATCGCTCCTAAGCCAAAGACAGCCGTCACAGCGCCTTCTTCTACTTTCGCTGTATTGTGTACAGCGCCAATTCCAGTCGTGACGCCGCAGCCGAATAGACATACTTTATCGAGTGGTGCGTCATCTTCTACTTTAACTAAAGAGATTTCGGAGACTACAGTATATTCACTGAAGGTACTCGTGCCCATATAGTGATAAATAGGTTCGCCGTTATAAGAGAAACGTGTCGTTCCATCAGGCATTAACCCTTTTCCTTGTGTTTCGCGAATGGCACCGCATAAATTTGTTTTTCCAGAAAGACAGAATTTACATTTACCACATTCAGGTGTATACAGTGGAATCACGTGATCTCCAGGTTTCACAGAAGTAACTCCATCGCCTACTCGCACAACTACGCCAGCACCTTCATGACCTAGTACAGCAGGGAATACACCCTCTGCATCATCGCCTGACAAAGTGTAAGCATCGGTATGACAGACTGAAGTGTAAAGAATCTGTACGAGTACTTCGCCAGCTTTTGGTTCTTCAACGTCGATTTCTACGATCTTTAATGGTTCTCCAGGTTTAAACGCTACAGCAGCTCTACTTTTCAAATGAAGCCCTTCTTTCTGTTTAAGTTTTGTATTTACAATTCCATCATCACATATTATAATTCATCATGCAATACTGACTCTTTTGTCACTATGGACATAGATAGTTGTAGAAAGAGGTGAAAATTATGTCGATTGAATATAAAGACAAGACATATTTTACGAGTAAGGATTTAGCGTTATCCGTTATTGGAGGTCGCTGGAAAATAGCGATCATTTGGTGTCTATTACAGAAGTCACCATTACGATTAAGCGAGATAGAGAAAAAATTACCCGATGCTAACCAACGTATGCTGATTAGACAACTTAGAGAATTAGAAGAGGATCAGATCATCACTCGCTATGTATATCCTGTTGTTCCACCTAAAGTAGAGTATCAACTGAGTGAGATTGGTCTTCTATTAGAGCCTGTCGTTACGTCTATTTGTAATTGGGGTGACCAATTTAGTAAAGTAGTTGAAAATGAAGCTAGCAAAAAGAAATCATAACTACTACACTAATCTTATAAAGGAGCTGAATAAGATGTTGAAGCACAAAACACTCTCCCTGCTTTTATTTTTAGTGGCACTCACACTAATTTTAGCAAGCTGTGGAACAAAAACAGAAGAACCAGAAGAAACGACAGAACAACCAGTAGACAATAGTAATTATTCAAAGGAAGTAAAAGAAAATCCAATCGTGACGATTACGATGGAAAATGATGAACAAATTGTTATGGAGTTGGAGCCTGCAGTAGCGCCTAATACCGTGGCGAACTTTGTTTCATTAGTAGAAGAGGGCTATTATGACGGTCTGATTTTCCACCGCGTCATTCCTGATTTCATGATCCAAGGAGGGGATTCGGCGGGCAATGGTTCTGGTGGGCCGGGGTATTCAATTGATGGTGAATTTACTTCGAACGGATTTGAAAATAATCTTCTGCATGAACGTGGAGTCGTTTCGATGGCCCGGACAGGGGAGCCGAACTCTGCTGGTTCTCAGTTTTTCATCATGACCGCAGATACAGCACAGCTTGACGGTGATTATGCTGCTTTTGGTAAAGTGATTGAAGGTATGGAAACAGTTGATGCGATTGTTGTAGCTGAACGTGATCCAATGGACAAGCCTTTAGAAGATCAGAAGATGAAAAAGGTGGAAGTGGATACGAAAGGTTTTGACTATCCGGCGCCTGTAGTGAATGATTGATTGTAAGATGAGTGAACTGTAATGCAGAGAGTTAATAGTCGCTTTCCATTACACCTATATAGAAAACAGGCAGAGAAAAACGAATAGTTTTTCTCTGCCTGTTTCATGTAGTGGATGTCAGTCAGCTTTACGTTGTGCGGCGAGCCATTCCATCGCTACATTTGCGTGCAGAGCGGCACCGTACTTGAATATATCTTCTTGCTGGAACATACGCGGATTGTGAACGGGAGCGGCTCCTTCTTTTCCGGTACCCAGCACGACAAATGCGGAAGGAACTAGTTGAGAAATATAAGAGAAATCTTCCGAACCGCTTAGTGGTCCAGTGTCTACCATATTCTCGCTACCTATCACTTCTTCCATAAAGGGTGTAATAGAGTCGATGAAGTCAGGATCGTTGTAAGTGGTAGGAGTATGGAATTCCGTAATTTCATAGTTTCCTCTCCAAGCTTTTACAACGTGGTCGATCATTTCAGGAATTCTTTCACATAAATGATCTCTAGACTTTTGATCATAACTTCGCATATTACCGCTTAATGTCGCTTTTTCAGGTATGACGTTCGTTACTGTTCCACCACTCATTGAACCGATGGAGAATGTCACTGATTGATCAGGCGGTGATTCGCGCGTCATTAATAAATTTAAGCTAGTATACAATTGATTCATAATCATATTCGCGTCAATTGTTTTATGAGGCTGCGAGCTATGACCACCGTATCCTGTAATGTCTACCATATACGTGTCCATCGCTTGGGTAAGGGTCCCTTTCCGAACCGATAGAGTTCCTGCTTCCTGGTCAGGCATAATGTGAATTCCGAATGCTGCATCGACTGTTGGATTTTCAAGCGCTCCATCGTCAATCATGAGCTTCGATCCATATCCCCATTCTTCGCCTGGCTGAAAGAATAACTTTACTGTCCCTTCAAGTGACGCCTCATGCTTTTTCAATAGCTCCGCTGCACCGAGTAGCATAGCCACGTGTGAATCGTGACCGCATGCATGCATCAACCCTTTTTTCGTAGACTTGAAATCCACGTCTACTTCTTCGTGAATAGGCAGTGCATCCATATCTGCGCGCAGTAAAATGCAAGGGGATCCTGTGCCTATCGTTGCAACAATTCCTGTGCATTGTGTCTGTTTAGGGAAACCTGCCCCGGCAAATTTTTCCGAGACTTCAGGTGGTACGGTTCCACATGATTTGTGTTCGATTCCAATTTCGTCTAATCGTTGTTGAATATATTTTTGAGTGTTAGGAAGTTCAAATCCCAGTTCAGGATGTTGATGTAAATAACGACGATCCTTTATAATTTGTTCCTCGTATGCATGTACTTCTTCGAAAAGATTGACCATGATGACCTCTCCTTTTGTTTTACTTATCGGCAGAATAGGGGACTGCTACTTATGCAGGGCCTAAACCTATATAATTTGCGATCAAAATTAAAATGAAACCAGCGAAATGTAGCAATAAGAATAACTTTAACGAAAATTTAACCCAATCCGCATAGTTTACATTTGCCATACCGAGAGCGGCCATGAGTCCGCCTGATGTAGGCCATAAATAGTTCGTAAACCCATCACCAAATTGATAAACGACAACCATAACTTGTTGATTGATCCCTAGTATTTTTCCTAATGGCCCCATAATAGGCATAAGAATCAATGCTTTACCACTACCTGATACAACGAAGAAGTTAAAGAATATAACGACTAAGAATAGAACGAGTAAGGTAATGACCATTCCCGTATTTAGTAATAACTCAGACAGTGAATGGACGGCGGTATCAATAATTTTAGCTTGTGTCATTAAGATCATGACGGATCGGGCGAAACCGATAGCTAAACCAGTAGGTAATAATCGCGCAGCACCAGTCCCGAAATTAGCTGCTGCTTCACTCGGCTTCAAACGTAAAATGATGACGAGGAAGACCGCATAAATTGCATAAACGGCAGATAGTTCTGGCATGCCCCAGCCTAGTTTAATGGCTCCAAAAGCACTTCCTATGAGAACACCTACAAGTCCTAGTAAAGCAATTTTTCTAGACAGTGTTAAGGTCTCTTCTTCGTACTCAGCTTCTTTATTGTCTGCTAATTGCTCTCTGTATTCTTCAAATACAATACTTTTTGTAGGATCAAGTTTTGTTTTATTAGCGTAACGGAGAATATAGACGATCGAAATGGCAACAAAAATAACTAGAGATACGATACGGAAGCTCAAGCCAGAATAGATAGGTAAACCTACTACCGTTTGACTGACTCCTGTTGTGTAGAAATTCACCACTCCTGCTGTAAACCCGATGGCAAGACCGACTGTAGCGGTAGCAAACGCTGTAATTCTGTCATATCCCATACCCATGACGACAGCCATAGCTAACGGAATAAAAGGGATACCACCTTCACCAAATCCGATCGTTCCCATGATAGAGAACAGTACAAGCAAAGCAATGATAATGAGTTTTTCTTTACCAGCCGCTACTCGCAACAATTTATGAATACCGGCTGCAATAGCCCCAGATGTTTCAAGAATATATAACGCTCCGCTAGCAAAAAGTAACATTACAATAATATCTGCAGATTGTACAACCCCATTATGCAGTGCAGTGAAAAAATCCATAAATGAAATGGGATCCACATTATCAACGTAGGTAAATTTATCTGTATTCAGTACTTCAATTCCTGTGTCAGGATCTACCGTGCGCTCATATTCCCCACTAGGCACAATCCAAGAAAGTGCTACAACAATCAGCATAACGATCAGGAACATAATATACACGTGAGGGAAGTTTATTCCTTTAGACTTCTCTTTTCTAGCCATCTGTTTTCCTCCGATTCCTCGCATACTTCTAGAGTATTATGAGGTAATAAGTTTTTTGAACATCTTAACACCCGACTGTATTAATTCGTCAGGAAAATCATACTCGCTCGTATGGAGGTTTGCGTAGTCTTCCCCATTACCAATAAAGAAATAAGATCCTTTCGTCAACTTTGTAAAGTGTCCAAAATCCTCTGACCCTCTATACGCTTCTTCTAATTCACGTACATCCATTCCAAGAGAAGTGGCTGCCGCACGAACTTTGTCTGAGCATTCCTTATCATTTGCTGTTTCAGGAAACTCATCATTGTATTCGAAGCTTACGCGTAGACCAAACGTTTCTGCTTGTTGTTGCGCGAATTTCTCCAAATTGCTTTGAAGCTGATCAAGTTCTTTTTCATATAAAGCACGTATCGTTAAACGAAGAGTTCCTGTAGATGCAGAAAGCCCGAAAGCTTTTT
This sequence comes from Sporosarcina sp. PTS2304, assembly GCF_003351785.1. Classification (GTDB taxonomy): domain Bacteria; phylum Bacillota; class Bacilli; order Bacillales_A; family Planococcaceae; genus Sporosarcina. Next base: position 2,800,788 of record NZ_CP031230.1, on the reverse strand, counting down.
CCCCTACATCAATTTGAATGACAGTAGAAAGCACTAATCCTTCGTTATCGTCAGACGAAATAAGTCTCTCATTCTCTATAACCATATTCGCGATCGCAAGAGAAGGGTTAATTCCAAACTCGGGTTGACTTGCGTGTGTTGGAGAGCCTTCAAAAATAATACTCATACCTTTAGAAGCACATAATGCTGTACCGTCTTTTACGTTGACGGAATGTAGCGGAAGTCCACTCATATTGTGATAAGCATAAATTTCATCAATTCTATGTTCCTTGATGAATCCTACACATTGAATAGCTCCATCACCTGTTTCTTCTGCAGGTTGGAATAAGAAATACACGTTTTTATCTGCTCCATTTTGATCCACTTCTAATGCTAATGCTGCCAAAGTAGAAGAATGACCATCATGTCCGCATTTATGTGCTTTTCCAGGAAATTGGGAAGCCCATGGAATATCAATCACTTCATCCATTGGTAATGCATCATAGTCTGCTCTGAATGCTATATTTGGCCGATCATCACCTGCATGATAAATTGCATAAAACCAAGTATCTTTATCAATTATTTCAATAGTGGATGTATGCGCTTTCAAGAAGTCTATTAGGTACTGTTTTGTCCAAACCTCTTCGTTTGATAGTTCAGGATGCTTATGTAAATCATGCCGTAATTGTTTGGCTAACTCAAAATTTTGACTATTCATATTGTAACAACTCCAATCTAAAAATGTATATTGTATATTGTACATTGTATTTTATAATTTTCAAGAATAAAAACCTAATAATAGAAATTTACTTTTAATGAGGGTAGCAAGAGAACAAAAAAGCCGGACATTGCTTATTTCGCAAATGTCCGGCTACATAGATTAAAAGATTGCCTGAATAAAATCAAATGACTGAACTTACAAAGGCATGATCTCTGCTTTTTCAGTATTCCAATGCACTTCTTTCATGTATCGATCCAATTCTTCAACATTACCTTCTCTAAAAAGTTCGACCATTCTTCTATGTTCATTATTCGTTTGGAGAAGCTTACTTTTTATGAATTCAGTGTCGTTTAAGCTCTCTAAGTTCTTTAAAAACTTTCGTTCCAACTGAAATAATAAATCAACTAATGTTTTATTTGGACAAATAGATAAATAGACATTATGGAAATCCTCTTGCATTTTGTGATACATTGCAAAGTTTTCAGAGTTCAGGGCTAAGTCCATGCTCATAATGTAAAATTCCATTTCTTTTAACTGTTTTTCTGTAAGTAAAGGAGCGGATAGGGAAGTCGCCAAACCGTCCAATGCACCAATAATGAGAAAAGTATCCTTTGCTTCTTCTTTCGTAAGCTCCTTAATGACAAACCCTTTTCGTGGAGCGTATTCCAGTAGCCCATCTGATGAAAGCTGGATCAATGCTTCTCTTACGGGTGTTCTACTAACTTTTAGACTTTCACCAATCGCGCTCTCATTTACCTTACTGCCAGCAGCCAGCTCGCCGTTATTTATTTGTTCTACAATATAGTTATATACATGATCTTTTAACAATAAATAATTTCCCATTTTACAGCTCCCTACCTTTTATTAGAATTGAGCAGACACTGCTACATGTCGGTGCAAAATCATCTGCACATATTGACAATCGCACAAACCTTTGTGTATACAATGTATTGTATTATGAACATATTATCAATATATACATTACACTGTGATGTGTTCAATGAGCGGAAGTGAGCTATCTATGATCGGAATATCTTGTTCTATGAGAGTAGATGATTATCACATAATTAAGGAAAGAAGACTCATTAATTATTATTTTCCAGCATAACCACCTCTCAACTAAACCAGGCAGAGAAAACTATTTGTTTTTCTCTGCCTGGTTCATATTAGGGGATAGACGTTATATTTTTATATATTCAACACGATTTCTTCCGTTTTCTTTTGCTTTATACAACGCTTTGTCGCATCGGGAAATCATCGAGTTAAGTGAATCGCTTGACACGTACGAAGCTACACCGAAACTTGCTGTCTTCTGACCTACTGTTAAGAAGCAATGTTGTTCTAACTGGACACGCAGTCTTTCGGCAAGTTGCAAGGCGTCTTCCAAAGGAGTAGAAGGACAGATGACTAGAAACTCTTCTCCGCCCCAACGCCCCAACGTATCTTTTTTTCGAATAGTAGAGGTGAATAATCTTGCCGCATCGACTAATACGTAGTCACCCACTTGGTGGCCAAATGTATCATTTACACTTTTAAAATAATCCAAGTCTATCATAATAACAGAAAGTGGAACAGATCCAGTCTGTACTTGTGTAAATTCGTGTTCTAAAACATGATCCAAACGAACGCGATTCGGAACTTGCGTCAGTCGATCCGTATTAGCTAAGTGCTCTAATTCTACTTGTATATTTTCAAGCTGCTTTGTTCGTTCCGTTACTTTCAGCTCCAACATTTCATTTAACTCTTCTTGAGTTTGTCGATTTTCTTTTATAATAATACTGACCTTGTCTACTAAAGCTACAGATAAAATGACTGCTTCAAACATTGCGCTGTAGGAAGGAATCTCCTCAAAAATGATCAATGAAAGAGGAATAATTTCCAACATGGCCAATCCTTGAATAATTACAGAACCAAGCAAAATACTCCATCCTAGCATGTAAAAGCGAGCTGACTTATAACCTTTTATTAAGGAATAAAGCCCAGTAAACCAAAGGAATATGAGTACTATAACAGAGAACATGGTAATAAACATATCAACGACGTATTGACTAAGCCCTACGAACACACCCACAATAGATAAACATGAAATAATTACCGAAATATTCAGTATTTTATCTGCGGTAGGTAATCGGTGTTTTAACTCTAAAAATTCTTTACCAAACAAAATCATAAAAATTACCATGAGACTACAACTCACTGCCAACGTTTTTGTGAAGAACCACCCTGGCAATACGTGACCGAGTAATTCTACGTCAAAAGAGTTCATCGTAGCTTGGAATAACATGAAACTAAACATGTAAAGAGAGTAATATAAGTACGATCGATCTTTAAATGAAACATATAAAAATAAATTATAAACAAGCAAAGCGGTTAAGAAACCATAAAATGTTCCTGTATAAAATTTATAGGACATGACATTTTCTATTAATCCGTTAGTAGAGTAGAGCGTCGTAAAAATAGTTAATGGTAACTGTCCTTCAATTTGCAAATAAATTTCTGTAACGGAAGAAGGATTTTCTATTTCATAAAGAAAAGAATGATACGTAATCTGTTGCTCTTTAACATTTAATAACCCTCCTTCAGTTAGTTCAAATGAACCGTCCTCTCTTACTACATACATATTCATAACTTCTACTTTATCATCGTATTCTAGCCAATAGTTTTGATCTGTTTTTGTTAAAACATCGTCAGCTATTAACTTAAGCCAGATCGTGTCGTCTGTATGCCAAAAAGATAAATATTTTTCTGTGCTTGGAACAAATGAAGAATCCATCTCACCGGACACGATGTCATGGATAGTTACCGCATTTGTCGGATCTCGAAAAACGTTATAATGCGTTCCTAGTTCAATAGTCTCTGAAGAGTGAGTTGAACTGTTGCTAGTTGAATTAGGCACGTAAAGTAATACAAAGAATATGATTATAGAAAGAAAGAAGAAAGGCAGTAGACTTTTATATAGTCTATTTTTCTCAGGCAAAATTACACCTTCTTTCTAAAAAAATATAATTATTTGTATTATAGTACCATGAAAAGGATATTTATTCAACTTGAAAATAGTTATTTTATCCTAGCATAACAACATGTATAAAGTGGTTTCATTTATGTGCTTTAATAGAATTATTCATGGGTTGAATGTTTAATATTTTTTAGCGTAGCAACAATAAGAAAACTGACAATAACGAGTAGCAACCAAGAACTTAACTTTCCTAAACCGACAAAGTGCCAACTTTCTGCTTGATTTGGGTATTTCCAAGCACCGAAAAATGTAGCAATATTTTCAGCGATCCAAATGAAAAATCCGATTAGTGTAAACGAAAGTACCAATGGCATGCGATATAGACTGTTATTTACTCTATAAGTAACTGAAGAGCGCCAAAAGACCACTATTACGAGAGCGGATAGCCACCAGCGTAGATCAAACCAGTAATGATGTGTGAAAAAGTTCAAATAGATAGCAGAAGCCAAAGGAACAACAACCCATAATGAAGGCCAATGTAACAAATTCACTTCCAATCTCCGCCACGCTTGGCATAAGTAACTCGCTACACTTGCATACATAAAGCCGCTATATAGAGGAACGTCTAACACTTTGAAGTAACCTTTTTCCGGGTATGACCAAGAACCCATATGTACTTTAAAGATTTCAAGTGTTAGCCCGATTAAATGAAATAACGTGATGACTTTTAATTCATCGCGAGTTTCTAATCCTGACCGTACCATCCACCATTGCGTGACTAAGAATATGAGTAGCAGCCAATCATAGCGAGGTAAAAAGGGGAATGTATAAATTTGTGTAAATGCTAAAGAGCTAAATATAATGACAGGGAAGAGACAGGAGAGAGCTTGTTGCCAACCAAAGTAGAATAGCTGTTGAAACCCCCTTTGTAGCTGCGTGGAAGTTTTGCGTATCGATCGTGTAGTAAATTTCATAGTCCACCACCTTTTTATTAATGGAATCTATTATGACGAGTATTACAGTAGTAAAGTTCATTTCTCGGGAAATTAAAGGTTTCACGTGGAACGTTATGGATAGTAATGTAAAAAACCAGTCTTTTGATTAGCCATGGTGAGGTATGGAGTTACTTTCCCTCCTTTACTAGTGTCATTTTTTTCGAACTGTGTAAGAAGCAATTGACATAGTTAGCTAGAAGGGATATATTACTAATGATAATAATTCTCAATTATATCCATATAATTCGTCACATATTAGACACATTTACATATATAGAAAAATAGATTTTCATCGTTGTCTATATGAATTTATGAGATAATTTAAGAGGGTAATTATATCCAACGATTGGAATTCAGGTGAATTTTATTAAACTATGTACAATATCTAGTGAGAGGAGAGTAACAACAAGTGAAAAAAGGTTTCTTATTTACTTTACTAGCCAGTATTTTGATGCTCACTGTAGCTTTGCCACAAGCCTCCGCACAAATTGCGAACGGTACACATTCACTTACGTATCAAGTGAACCAACCAAATAGCAATTCCGCATCAATTGCGAATGATTACTTCGTAAAACCGGCAGTTGCAACGGTATCAAATGGTTCAGCGGTAGTGCAACTAACATTAAAAAATAGTTCATGGATTACAAAGTTCGATCCTCCAGGAGGAGCTAAAGTTCTAAATGAAGATCTAAAGGCTGATACACGAGTGGTAGAGTTTAATGTTAGTGACATATCAAAACCGGTAATTGCCGCTATGAAAGTCGATGTGGAGGATATTAATTATCATCACGAATATAGCGTGTCTATTGTATTCGAAGATAATAATAGCCAAGTGACACCACCGGCAACCGGTAACACGACACCACCTGTTACAACACCACCGACTACGACACCATCGACTACACCAAAACCAGGCACTAGCATCAATATCAACACAAGCGGGAACATTACGAAACCTTCTACAACAACTACTCAAGTAGCTAATCCGCAAACTAGTGATTCAACGCCGTACCTACTAATGATTGCGTTAGCAGGTTCAGCATTTTTACTTTATAGAACTAGATTGAAAACAAAACAGGGGGAACAGTAATTATGACGAAAAAATCATCATCACGAGCTACTAAGGTAGTACTCGCTTCCATGCTCGCTGCATCACTCGCTCTGCCAACAGTAGCATCAGCAAATGTCAGTACGAGCAACCAAGCAGAATCAGCACTTAAAGTGACGATCGCTGAAGAACAAGCAGTAGATTTCCATGCGTATGAAGTAGGTACGACTACGGCATATCCTTCAATTAACGGTCATATCGTTCCTCGAGGCACAGTTGTTGAAAAAGATGGTAAGCAGTATGCAAATCTGACGGTAGTTGCTAAATCCGCATCTATGATTGCAGAGTTGCAAACGAAACAAGGCGAGGAATTTGTCAAAGCAGAATCAGTAAAAAATGCTGATGGTACAACTACGTACAGCTTCCCATTAGAGATAGGTAAAATTTATTCAGGAAAGCTTCATGTGGTAGCACCTTTCGCAAACATCGATAAGTGGTATCCATTTGACTTTGAAGCGAAAACTGCTAAAAATGAACCAGTCGTTGTTGCGCAGGAAGTAAGTGTAAAAGTCTTTAAAGATGGTACAAGTGAAGAGTCTGTAATGAAGAACTATATGTCAGCTACAGCAAGTGTTGTAAAAGGAGCACAAGGCAATGACGTGACAGTTACTTTCCCTAAAGGTCATTATATTCAAGAATTTAAAGTGGACGGCAAAAAAGTAGCAATCGCAACGGACGATAAAGCTACTGGTGCTCGTACGTATACATTCAAAGTGGCAGACTTGAAAAAGTTAGTAAACGCAGAACTTCACGTAATTGTAGATGAAGCTGGTGTCAAATACGACTCCAATCATAAAGTGCAACTTGGATTTGATGGTGCTAAGCCGGCAGAAAAGCCAGCTCCGACAGCAAATCCATTTAAAGATATCGATAAAGACGGAAATAAAGAAGCAATCCTTGCACTTTACAATAAAGGAATTGTTAAAGGGGCAGACAAATTTAACCCACGTAATAATATTACGCGTTCACAGTTTGCATTAATGATTGCACGTGCATTAGATTTAAAGTCTACAGGGTCAGTTGGATTTAAAGACCTTGGAAACATTACAGACCAAGAACGTGTTGATGCGATCAACGCACTTGCACAAGCAGGAATTGTTCAGAAAAATGAAAAGTTCAACCCAAATAACACATTGACACGCCAACAAGGTGCATTAATGTTATATCGCGCAGTAAATGTAGTAGCTGGTAAAGATATGGCTACTGGTATTGATACAAGCCTTGGCTACTACGCAGATGGAGCAGTCGTTACAGATCCTGAATCTAAAAAGGCATTTGCACTATTATATGCTGGGAAAATCATGACTGGTTCTAAGCAATCGGATGGAAAAGTGCTAATCCAATCTGGTGATTCATTGAAGCGTACACAAATGGCTAAAATTTTAAACGGTTCATTGGAGTATATGAACAAATAATAGCACCTATTTATACTTCCTTTCGTCTGTAGACGAAAGGAAGTTGCTGTTGTTTTATTACCGATGATTGTACAGAAAGGAGTGATGTAGAATGAAAAGAATAGTATTCTTGTGTACTTGTCTGCTTGTCATCTCTACGTTGCTTCCTTCAACTTTCATCAGTTATGCAAACGAGCGGTCTATAGCGGATGGTGTGTATCAAGTTGAACTAAGTTTTCTATCAGAGGAAGTTGCAGGACAAGGTGTTTTATTCGATAAAAAGGCTGTATTGACTGTTCGGGAGGGCCGTCAACTAGTTGCAGTTAAAATAAAGCCAGGACATGTCATGACTTCGGTTGCCGTTACACAACAAGGTGAAAACATGTCAACTTCGCTACGTACGGCTGAAAGTTTAGTTCAGTTTGATATAAAAAGCACAAAACAAAAGTTTGTGCTTGCTGGAACATATAAAAAACCTACAGACAATAAGGAAGTAGTGTTTTCACAAATTCTTATGATGAATGAGAACTCATTACCGGCAACACAACCAATTCCTTCGGCAAGCGATGAATCAGATAAGCTGCAGCACTTAGACAGAGTGAGCTTTACGTTGCTGACATATGGAACAGAAGAACGGTCTGTGATGAATGAATATGTAGAACCTTATATGAAAATCTTTAAAAGAGGAAATCGATATTATGCACATATGCAAATTACAAAGTCGGCTTGGATTACTGACATAACAGTGGAACAAAAAGGTGAAATGATGGAGCCTAAAGTAGTTTCTCACGAAGAGCCGTTAAAAACGATTGAGTTTGAGATTGAGGATTTTCAAAAAAAGAGCAAGCTATGGGTTGAAGTGAATCTACCGGAGTTGACGTATTCTTATAATTATTTCGTAGATCTTTCATTTGATCAGGCACAAGTGAAACCATACATCACACAAAGTGGACAAGCAGTTCAAAGTCAGGCGAAGTCGTCTATGGCAAAAAGATCTGAAGAACCTGCCAAACCATTACGACCAGCGAGGGTGACAAAGCCAGTTGAAAAAGAAGACATTCCAGTAGAGACGATACCTGAGGCGGCTCCTGAAGAAAATCTGGAATTTGACCGAACGTTAGATGAAGTAGTGAAAGAAGAACCGACAGAGATTGCGCAAGTGGCAAGTGAACCAGTACAAGAAGAAATAGCTGCAGAACAAACAGATGAACTGAAGATTTCAATGGATGTGATGAAGGTTATGATACTAACGAGCTTATGTGGTGTGTCAGCTGTGTTATTTATCCGTCGATTGATCAGTAGACGAAAGACGAGCATGAAAAGATAAAGAGCGGAGGAGTAGAACGTGCAGAAATATTTTAAAACTCTTATGTACGTACTAGCAATTATGACAGTGGTAATAATTGCGGGGTGTAGCAGTGAGCCTGAAGCCAAGACAACTGTGGCAGATTCGGATGAAGTGAACAATCCAGCAAAAAGTGAACAGCGAATCATTGCGGGAACGGTCGTCATTGCGGAAATCTTGGATAAACTAGAGCTCGATGCAATTGCTGTCCCGGAGTCGGAAAAACAATTGGCTAGTCGATTTGACGGTCTTCCGACAATCGGCAACGCGATGACACCTGACATGGAAACCGTGAAATCAATGGATCCAACAGACTTCTTATCTGTTTCAACACTAGAATATGACTTAGAAGACAGTTTCAAACAATTAGACATCCCGACAAATTTTTTAAATTTCCAAAGTATAGATTCCATGATTCAGGAAATTCAGTTGCTTGGTGAACGCTATGATCGTCAACAGCAGGCAGATCGACTAGTTACTGACTTACAAAAGCGTATCGAAGCGGCAGAAGTCGTCGCTGCTAATAGAAAAGGGCCAAATGTGTTGATCTTACTCGGGATTCCAGGGAGTTACTTAGTCGCAACTGAAAACTCTTATGCAGGTGATTTGGTGAAACGAGCAGGCGGCACGAATGTAATGGAAGGACAGGAGCCGGAATATTTATCGTCTAACACAGAATACCTTCATAATAGTAATCCTGATATTATTTTGCGTCTGTCTCACGGTATGCCCGAAGAAGTAGTGGAAATGTTTGACGAAGAATTCAAAACGAATGACATATGGAAGCATTTCGACGCGGTGAAAAATGGTAAAGTATATGACTTGGAAGAATCACTTTTCGGAACGACGGCTTCATTGCAAGTGCCTGAAGCGTTAAGCGAGTTAATGAAAATCTTTTATCGTTAATTAGACGAATGAAGTGGGAAAAGGAAGTCCGTTATGACAAAAAGAATGATTAGCTACGTAGTGGTCGTATCGTTGCTCGTAATCACAATCGTTTACTCGGCCACGACAGGTAGCATTAAAATGGGTTTTTTCGAATTTTTGGGCGCGCTATTTGAGCAAGGGAATAGCCAGATGGAAGCGATCCGTGATCTGCGCTTTCCAAGAATTATCGTCGCCTTATTTGCGGGTGCGGCACTTTCTGTTTCGGGTGTTCTCCTCCAATCAATTATGCGCAACCCTCTGGCGGATGCAGGAATCATTGGAATATCTTCCGGCGCAGCATTTGTACAATTATTCATTATTTCGTTTTTCCCTGCCTTATTTTTCATGACGCCGTTATTCGCATTCATGGGCGGGGCTTTTGCCTGTTTCCTAGTGTTTGCATTGTCTTGGAAATCAGGTTTAAGTCCGTTGAAATTGATATTGGTTGGAATTGCGATCAATGCGATGTTTACAGGCTTAACGGAAGCGTTCATTAGTTTTGGGGGATCGCTAAACGTCTCAGCTGCAAGCGTGATCGGATCCAATTTAACGATGCGCACATGGAAAGATGTTTCGACTATTACTACATACGGAACGATTGGTTTGGTTTTGGCGTTCGTCTTGTATAGCTGGTGTAACTTATTAGTACTGCAAGATAAAACAGCAAAGAGTATAGGTTTTCACGTGGCGCGTGCGCGACTAATTATTGCAGCGGTTGCCGTGCTGTTATCAGCAATTTCAGTAGTCGTTGCGGGGGTTATTTCATTTGTTGGATTATTAGTGCCTCATATCGCGCGCCGGTTAGTTGGCTATGATCATAAAATATTACTGCCGTTTACCGCTCTTCTAGGGGCATTGATTATTTTGCTGGCAGATACTATTGGTCGAACGATTGTATCACCACTTGAAATACCCGCTTCGACCATTATGGCCATTATCGGTGGACCATTTTTAATATTCTTACTGCGAAAAGAGTGACCTGCTATGGAGATGAACAACATTATTGTATCTCATGATAATATAACGAATCATTTGGATGGTATTTCAACGACTATTCAAAAAGGACGTGTGACAACAATTATCGGGCCGAATGGTTGCGGGAAGTCTACGTTGCTGAGCGTTATATCTAAAAGTAATTCACCTAAATCAGGAACTGCTTCTTTAGAGAATCGGGACTTGGTCATGTACAAGCCAAAAGAATTTGCGAAGAAGTTAGCGATTGTCTATCAGCAAAATGATGTGCCAAAAGATATAACGATTGAAAAATTAGTTGGATTCGGACGCCTGCCGTACAAAACATTACTTCAACGTAATCAGGAAGAGGATCGTCAAGCAATCAATTGGGCATTGTCTGTAACGAATTTACATGAAAAACGGCATAAAGATTTGGAAGCATTATCTGGCGGAGAGCGGCAACGTGTATGGATTGCGATGGCGCTTGCGCAGCAATCTGAAATCCTTTGTTTAGATGAGCCGACGACATACTTAGACATTTACTATCAAATTGAATTGTTAGAGCTGGTGAAATCTCTGAATGAAGAACATGGCTTGACTATTGTGATGGTGTTGCATGACATTAACCAAGCAATTCGTTATAGCGATGACATTATTATGATGAAAAACGGCAAGATTATCGCAGAAGGACCACCCCGAGAAGTCATTACAAAAGAAGTGATAAAGGAAGTCTATGGAGTACATGCCGTCTTTAAGGAAGATGATGAGATTGGTCTTTATATGATGTCCCTCGGTATCTATATATGATGAGTTAAATTTTCCGCATGGAAAGTAATTTTGCTTGTACCGCACTTAGTTGCTGTTCGTTACAGGTGGCGACTCCTGCGGGAACAGCGCGAGCCGAAGACCCTGGACTGAGCGCAGCGAGGGAAGCGGCTGAGGCCGTGCCCGCGGAAAGCGTCCGCCTGTAACGGACAGCGACTTTTTAAGGTGAATGCAGCTTTTTATTCTCATCTTATATAGGAGGTTTTTTAATGAAAAAACGTTTATCTAACTATATGCCATTGCTGTACTTAGGAATATTTCTTTATTCAGGCTATTTATTAGTACAGTATTTGTATACGTATGTAGAAGCTGCTAGTTCTCTACAGGAAACGCAAATGATTTACGAAAAAGCACTGGAAGAGACATCGGAGACCGTAGTGGAAAGTAAGGCCGAAAAAAAGCCATCATATGACACGATACGTCCGCAGTTCCATAAACTCCACGCTGTAAATGAACAAATAGTAGGATGGATATCAGTAGAAGGTACAAAAGTGAATAATCCGATTTTACAGTCAGAAGATAATGATTTTTATTTGAATCGAAATTTTAACAAAGAGAAAAGCCGTGCGGGAAGTGTCTTCATGGATTTTCGTAATGACATTACGGATATGAATCAAAATACAGTCATTTATGGACATGCGATGAAAAACGATACGATGTTCGGTAGTTTAAAGAAGTTTGGACAGCAAGAGTACGCAGATGAACATTCGACTATTTATGTAGATACATTGTACGAAGGGTACGATATTGAAGTGTTTGCGGCCTATGAAACGACAATTGACTTTTATTACATTGAGACGGATTTCCAGACGAAAGAAGAATACGCACACTATTTGCAAGAAGTGCAATCACGCTCACTGATCAACACACCTGTCACAGTCGGTACAGAAGACCGAATCGTAACGTTATCGACGTGTAATAACTCAGTAAATAGTAAGGATAAGCGATATGTCGTCCAAGGTAAATTAGTAAAGAGATAATTTATTAAGCCTGTTGATTCACCATAATATGTATAATTCATTCCTTTATTTGAAAATAAGTTTGACTATGGCGAATGGATAGAGTGAAGCTGACTTAGAGTGTCATGCGGCTTGCGCTTCCAGACGATACGCGGTGGATCCCACGATAGTGCGTTGCGGGTTACACCTGTCGTCCTAATCCTCCCGGAGTCGATCGTCTGTAAGCTCCAAGCCGTACTTTGTATAGGCAAGACAGGTTGATCACTCTTTGTAGGTAGTGAAAACCAAGTAGAATTGTCTGATATAATCTGACCGTTTTTGAAGTTAGATAGTGGTGAAATGTTGCTAGCTACTACGACTGTTTCGATGAACTGAGTGAAAAAATGACCCTATATACATTCAGTCAGCAAATCCAAAGCTTCACCACACTGTTTAGGAAGCAGAACTTACCATACTCTATTTCTGGACGAACACCAACTGGTTTCCCGACAAAAACTCAAGGATTCTCCCGAAAGAACCGGCGACTCCTGGAGGATCAGGGAAAGCCGTGGCGAAGGACGGCTTTTGCGAGTGAAGCGCAGCGAGAAGGAGCACATCTTTGCATTTGACAGGTGTAATCGCCAACGCATTTCTGGCGAGTCCACCGCGCCCCCTCAGGAAAGCGTCCGGTTCTGTAGGGAGAATCCTCATACGTACACCCTTTTTCTGCACTGTACAGGAGAAGTTACTTCCCATACTTTATTTCTGCACGCCTCCTACCATTCCCCACCCAAACTTCAGAAACAATAACCTAACGTTCAACACATCTATTCACTTTCTTTAAAGTCCTTTTTTCAAATCTTTAATATTCCATCAGCAAATGATACGATGGAGACAAAACAATAAGGTGGGGGAACTTTCATGGATCTGGATCAACTACAGCATATATTATGTGAAAAGAAATCATTATTCATTGGAGAAGAGACTGCTTTCCGTTCGGCTGTCATGATTCCGCTAGTACAAGCGGATGGTGAGTGGCATGTATTATTTGAAGTGCGTTCGTTTAAAATGAGAAAACAACCGGGTGATATCAGCTTTCCAGGAGGGAAAATTGACATAACAGATGCTTCTCCCAAAGCAGCAGCCCTGCGCGAGACGCAAGAAGAACTGGGAATTGACCCTGACACCGTTCATGTAATAGGAGAGTTAAGCCCCTATATTGCATCGCCATCATTCGTCGTCTATCCATTTGTGGCGGCCATTGACTATCATGAAATTATTCGCAGTTACAACAAAGATGAAGTGGAAGAAGTGTTTACTATTCCTGTGAAATGGTTGCTTGAACATGAGCCTTATATGCACTTAGTGTCTATCGAAACAGCACCGCCTGAGAATTTTCCTTTCGAGAAAATCATGAACGGGGAACAATACCAATGGCGTGCACATTCATTGGAAGAATGGTTTTATGAGTATGGAAATTACACAGTCTGGGGATTAACGGCGAGGATTTTAAAGCATTTTATTTCACTGGTGAAATGAGGGGAAGAGGATGGGGCGAATGAAACGAAAAAAATCATTTCGATTGAAATTGTTAAGTAGTCTCGCAGTAGCTTTTTTACTAGCTTTTGCAGGATTTTTCGCTTTTGTCAGTTCGCCATACAAAGCTCAGTCGTGGGCGGAAGAAAACTTACAAACGGATACACAGGTGCTAGTCGATGAAGATAAGAAGAATATTTTATTTGAACCGGCAACTGGAGCTACGCATATTGGATTTATCTTCTATCAAGGGGGAAAAGTAGTTCCGGGCGCATATGCACCGTTAGCTAAGAAACTTGCTTCAAACGGGTATACTGTTATCATTCCTAAGCTGCCATTTAATCTGGCCATCCTTTCACCAGATAGAGCGGATAAAGTCATTCGAAACCATCCAGAGATCGATACATGGATAATCGGCGGGCATTCGTTAGGTGGTGTCACGGCTTCAGACTACGCACTTCGCCATGAAAAGATAAAAGGTCTTGTATTACTCGCATCCTATCCGCAAGCTGAAACTGATTTAAGTGAGAGAGAAATTCAAACGTTGTCACTATATGGAGGTAATGATCAAGTGGCAGATCTTACTAAAGTGAAAGCGGCTAAAACACAATTGCCTTCATCTGCACGTTTTATAGAAATAGACGGGGGCAACCATGGTGGCTTCGGTGATTACGGTCATCAGAAAGGCGACGGCGAAGCTACTATTACGAATGAACAACAAATTGAAGAAACAGCAAAGTATATTATGGAGTTGATAGAAGGATTGTAAACTGGGGCTATTGAAAAAATCAGGCAGGGAAAAACGAATAGTTTTTCCCTGCCTGATTCATTTTAGTTACTAGCCGATATCACTGCAAGTCACTATATATTATAGTACTTCTAATGTTACGTCTATATTGCCTCGTGTAGCTTTTGAGTAGGGACAGAATTGATGGGCTTTCTCTACCAAATCTTCTAATTTGTCTTTTTCAATATCCGTGCCCTTTACTTGCAACTTCACTTCCAATTTAAACCCGCCGTCTACTTCATCTTTACACAGACTGACATTTGCGGTAACTTCCGATGAAAATTTCACATGTTCTTTACTGGCTACTAATTGTAGGGCGCCGTCAAAGCAAGACGCATAGCCTGCTGCGAATAATTGCTCAGGGTTTGTGGCGTTTGCCAGCTCTTTTGCGCGGGAACTGCCAGGCATAGCCGTATCGAATTCAACAACAGAGTCGGATGAAGCTACATGACCTTCGCGTCCTCCTGTAGCAGTTGCAGTTGACGTAAATAGTTTTTCTGACATGAAATCACTTCTCCTAACGTAGTTTTAAGTTTCCCTTTATGCTATACCCTTTATTCAACAATGTAAGCATAGATGTCATATAAATGGTAACGAAAGAAGACTCTTTGAGAACTTCTCGAAAGAACTTGTTATAATTAAAAAGATAATGACTTGCCGTAGGAGTGGAATAATGAATAAACATGATATTGCGGATATTCGCAAACGATTTAAATTAGAGACAGACTTGCTAACTGTTACAGATATTTACAATGTGTATATCCGACAAGAGAGTCATGAAATTTATCATGAAGAAAGCCAGGCATTCGCATTACTAGAACGTGAACAGCAGGAGCTTTTCATGACAAATTTCAAAAAAGTACTTGGTGGAAAATTAGGTGTGAAATTATTTGAAGTGAAATTTGAAAGGCAAAATGAGAACGAGACAGATCACGCACAACAGCTTCTATATGAGGGGTTGCAGGCGGAAGAAGCCGATCAGTGGAGAGATGAAATGCAACATTTGGCTTTAAAAATGGTACAGGATGTGCAATATGAAAAAGATCTTGTTGTGACATTTATTCGAGGGAATTATTTCAAGAAGACAAAAAGGTCTAGTGAGGAAACAGAAATAGATGCCCGTGATGAAGTATTCACGACGCCTTTCATTCTATGCAGTATGAATCAGACGGATTTGCCGAAACGCTCTATCATCTTTGATTTTGTTGAGAAAGAATTTAAGTCAAATACTATGCTGGACCCTATTATTAATCTGACGTCTCCCATAGGGGGCTTTCTGTTCCCTTGTTTTACCGATAATGCAGCGGATGTCAACCATATTTTATATGCAGCCGGTAAAGCGAATAAGCCAGATTATCAATTTATCGAAAACGTCTTAAATGGCGAAGAAGTCGTGACAGCGGCGGACGACAAAGCGGTATTCGAAGAGATTGTCAAACAAGTAGTAGGTGGCGAAGTTGATACAGAAACTTTGGGCAATGTGTACGAAGCCATCTATCGTTTAACTGAAGGTGATGAAGAGGAGGAAGAACCAGAAGAAGCACCCGTAATTGATAAGTACCAAGTGGAGCGTGTCTTGAAAATGAGTGGCGTAGATTATGTAGACACGCAAGCTGTAGAAGCGGCTTTTGAAACAGTAGTGGATGATACGATGTATGAGATGAAAGCAAGTCATATCGTGCCGAGCTATACATCCAAGTCTATTAAGATTGAAACAAAGGTCGCAAATATTTCTATAAGCCCAGCAGATCTAAAGTATGTAAAACAGGTGAATTATGACGGAAAACAGTGTATTTTAATTGAAGTAGAGGAAGATACGATCATCGAAGGCTTTAAAGTGATTTCAGAAGATTTATTAACATAAACAACTGTAGGCGGACTCTGGCATAGTAGAGTTTGTCTACAGTTTTTTGTAAATAGTATAGATTAGTATGTATCGACAGCTAGAAATCTATCGAATGACATAGGTGTACAGAACAGAATTAATGAATATCATGTGACAGATAAGAGAAACGTCACAAAAACAACAAAATGTATCAAAATTGCGACATTTTTCTATCTTAATCCTTACAAACAAACAACACTCTTTAATACTGGGTATATTTGTTGTATACTAAAAAAGATGTTAGTAGAAGTATGGTCAACTGAGACAGAAAGATTTGCTCCTAGTGTGCGCCATGTTTGCTGTGACGCCTTATTTAGGAACATTTACATTTCTGTAAATTTCACATATAAGGAAGGTCAAAATGAGTAATATACAAACTAAATCAGACGTTATCTTAATCGGTGCAGGTATTATGAGTGCGACGTTAGGGACAATGCTTAAAGAACTAGCACCTGATTGGAAAATCTCATTGTTTGAGAAGCTGGACAAAGCAGGGGAAGAAAGTTCTCATGAGCTTAACAATGCTGGAACTGGACATGCAGCGTTATGCGAACTGAACTACACTTCTGAAAAAGCAGACGGTTCAATTGACATTACTAAAGCTACAAAGGTAAATGAGCAATTTCAATTATCTATGCAGTTTTGGTCCCATCTAGTTGAAAAGAAGTTAATCGAAAATCCAAGCCAATTCATTATGCCTCTCCCGCATATGAGCTTAGTTCAAGGCGAGGAAAACGTTAGATATTTGAAAAAGCGCTTTGAAGCGATGACAGCGAATCCGTTATTCGAAGGAATGGAATATTCCGACGACACGGAAAAGTTAAAAGAGTGGATTCCTTTAATCATGAAAGATCGTCAGTTAAGTGAAGCGATTGCAGCAACTAAAATCGACACAGGAACAGACGTGAACTTCGGTGCGCTGACTCGTATGCTAATTGAGCATATGCAAAAGTCAGACATTGAGATCAACTACGGTCATCAAGTAGAAGATATCAAACGCACAACTGATGGCGATTGGGAATTAAAAATAAAGAACAATAAAGACGGTAAGCTTGAATATCATAAAGCAAAATTTGTTTTCATCGGCGGCGGGGGCGGAAGTCTTCCATTACTGCAAAAGACAGGGATTCCAGAAAGTAAGCAAATCGGCGGATTCCCGATCAGCGGTATTTTCATGATCTGTAAAAACCCAGATGTCATTGCAAAACATCATGCAAAAGTATACGGAAAAGCGAAGGTCGGTGCACCGCCAATGTCGGTTCCGCACTTAGACACACGCTATATTAACAACGAAAAGTCTTTATTATTTGGACCGTTTGCAGGCTTCTCTCCAAAGTTCCTAAAAACAGGCTCCGTGTTTGACTTGATTGGTACAGTAAAACCGAATAATTTAACAACGATGCTTGCATGTGGTGCTAAAAACATGTCATTGACTAAGTACTTAGTAGAACAAGTTGTACAAACAAAGGAACAGCGCATGGACGAGCTTCGCGATTTCATCCCGGATGCAAAAAGCGAAGATTGGGAACTATGGACAGCTGGCCAGCGTGTACAAGTTATTAAAGACACAGCAAATGGCAAAGGTACGTTGCAGTTCGGTACAGAGCTAGTAACAGACGCAGACGGCTCGATTGCAGCATTGTTAGGCGCTTCCCCAGGTGCTTCTACAGCAGTTGCAGTTATGCTGGACTTGATGAATAAATGTTTCCCAGAGCAAGTAAAAGAATGGGAGCCAAAATTGAAAGAAATGATTCCTTCTTACGGGAAGCAATTAGCAGAGAATCCTGAGCTTCTTAAAGAAGTTCATGCATCTACAGCGAAAACTCTTGAATTAGTTAAAAAAGAAGTCGTTCATAGTTAAATAATGAACTAAAAAAGCTCTGTTACGATTTAATAGTAACAGAGCTTTTTGATGACTCATTCTATTATGTCGTCGAATCGTATACACTATACAAAACAGTTGGAGAAGGGATACTGAGAACGTTGGAGTTATTAGTTACGTTTGGAATTTTAGGCACTACCGTCATATTATTTATGACTAATCGATTGCGTGCAGATCTTGTGGCGGTGTTAGCGCTTTTGGCATTCGTATTGACAGGGATTTTACAACCAGCGGAGGCGCTCGTTGGTTTTTCAAATTCAGTCGTTATTATGATCGCAGGTCTGTTTATCGTAGGAGCGGGAATTTTGCGGACAGGTCTTGCCCAAATGGCAGGTAATGTATTACTGCGTTATTCGGGCGATAGTGAAAAGCGTTTATTTATTTTATTGTTGTTGATTGTAGCGTTTGTTGGAGCTTTTATGAGTAACACTGGAACGGTGGCATTAATGATGCCGATTGTAGTGAGTATCGCTATTGGTATCGGCAGCAGTCCTTCCAAATATTTATTGCCACTGTCCTATATGGCTAGCTTCTCGGGCCTTTTAACACTAATTGCATCACCGCCTAACTTAATCGTATCGCAGTTGCTTGTTGATAATGGTTTTGACAAGTTAAGCTTCTTTCAAATTACTCCGATTGGAATCATTGGCGTTGCAGTAGGTGTAGTGTATTTGTTTTTGATGCGCCACCGAATTGTACCAAAGGGGATGCGTAAAACAAAAGGTCAAACATCTCATCCGTTGTCTACGAAGCAGTTGGCAAAAGATTATAGTCTGAGCGGTAACTTGCTACAAGTGAAAGTACCAGAAGACTCTTGGATGGTTGGTCAGCGCTTATCACAATTAAAAATTCCTGCACGTTTTCAGTTATGTGTACTTAAAATCGAACGTAAGTCGATGGAAGGTATTAAATTCTTACCTATGACATTTCAGGAAATGGCAGGTCCCAACAGTATTATTGAAGCAAATGATATTTTATATTTGCAAGGTTCTGCCAAAAATGTAGAGGATTTAGCCAATGAATATGGTTTGCTTTCGGTAGAACAACAATCAGAAGCTGAAGATTTAGTGTCGAAAGAATTGGGGGTTGCAGAAGTACTGTTGACCCCACACTCTCGTCTAATCAATCAAGATATTCGTAGTATTCGTTTTCGTGAAACGTATAATTTGAATATTATCGGTATTAATCGTCAAGGAAAACAAGTATTGAAAGACATGTCGAAAAAACAATTACGCTTTGGGGATGCGCTTCTTGTCCAAGGTTCATGGGACTCTATAGAATTATTAGCTAGTGAAACAAAAGACGTCGTGATTGTGGGGCAGCCTAAAGAGCATGCGGGTCTTGCTTCGGCAAACGGTAAAGCATTAACGGCTGGAATCATAATGGCGCTCATGGTCGGATTAATGATTTCCGAAGTATTTCCGGCAGTTATTTCTGTATTAATCGCAGCTGTTTTAATGATATTGACGGGCTGTGTACGAAATATGGACGATGCGTATGGACAAATTAACTGGGAAAGTATTATTTTAATAGCCGCCATGCTACCAATGGCGACCGCATTGGAGAATTCTGGGGGAATGGAATTATTGTCACAAGGGATCATTCAAGTGCTTGGCGGGTTCGGAGCAATCGGCGTACTTGGCGGTGTTTATTTATTAACTATGATCTTTGGGCAGTTCATCAGTAATACGGCAACTGCTGTATTATTTGCGCCCATTGCGATGAGTGCTGCATTAACTTTGGATGTAAATCCGTATGCGTTTCTACTTGCCGTCGCGGTAGGAGCTAGTATGTCATTCGCGACACCAGTGGCTTCCCCGACAAATGCGCTAGTTATGACGGCAGGAGGATATTCTTTCAAAGACTTTGCAAAAATAGGAATTCCATTACAACTCATCATGTTTGTCGTCATGATGATTGCGATTCCTCTATTATTTCCACTGTAAATAAAAACAAAGAAAAATAGTAAGCAATGATTGCAGAGCTAACAGAAAACTCCTCTACCGGCGTCATAAACGGTAGAGGAGTTTTTAGATTGTACAACTAACTTACTTAAACATCGGCACTTTCTTCAACATTGCACATACAGGAATTGCGATTGCGATTCCAACGATGCATTGCAGGACGTCTCCGGGAATCGAAGCCAATGGAATGATCCAACTATTAAAAAGAATGCGTTCGCAAATATAATAACCAGCAATCATGAATGGAACCGAAGCTAGCATAGCCAGCAAGTTGTATTTAAAACTCGTTCCTCTGCGTCCGTTAGACCAAGCAATCTTACCGACGATATATCCTTGAAGACCACGGGTTATAAATGTAAATGGTGCCCACAACACCCAGCCACCGACTAAATCAAACATGCCCATCCCGATCGCACCGGCAATAGCTCCTTTTTTAGGACCGAATAAGATGGAGGCCATAAAAAGCATAGCTGTGCCAAGATGGACTAAGCCACCATTTGCCGCAATCGGTAATTTAATATTTAATAGAAGTGTTGCTATGAACACGAGTGAAGCAAGCATCGACGTCAGTATCAAATCAAACGTTTTTGTATGAGGTGTTCTATGGCTTTGTATTTTCTGCATGGATTGAACCTCCCTAACATTATAGATTAGTAAATTTAGAATAAAGGTAATCTGGTATTTTTAAAAGTATCAATTTCTATTAATGTTTAAGGGTCAGAGATTCTGAACAACAGTATAGGGGTATAGAAGTGTAGTAAAGGAGCACGTCACACGTACATGATTTATAAACAAAGAAGGGAAGTAGTTTTATGGGTAAACGAAAAACAGCCTGGCTAGTGACAGGTATACTGGCACTCGCACCGCTAGCCTATGGAATGGGTGCTACCGCTCTCATTCGTTTGACGAACTATAAAGTGATGAAACGCATACCGGCGAAAAGAGGTATTGCATTAACGTTCGACGATGGACCGCATCCTGTCTATACGTTGCGGCTGCTAGACTTATTACAGCAATACGATATAAAAGCTACATTTTTTGTCGTGGGGGAAAAAGTACGGATGTATCCAAAAATTATTGAACGTATGTATAACGAAGGTCATCAAATAGGTATCCATCATGATCGTCATACATCAAGCTGGCTTTTGACACCTTCGCAATTGGAAAAAGAAATTAGAGAAACGCATCGAGCAATTAGTAACGTGATAGGTGAATCTCCAACTGTCTACAGACCACCATGGGGCTTCATGAATGCTTTTACTTTATATTACTCCAAGCCTTATCAAATTGTTTTTTGGACGCATGTTTTTCAGGACTGGAAAGTAGAGCGATGTGAGGACGGATTGTTAGATGGATTGCGAAATGTACCGGCTAACGGATCCATTATACTTTTGCATGATGATGGCACTAATCCAGGCGCTGATGATTTAGCCCCTGTACATATGTTGGATAAGCTTGAGATATATTTGGAGGAAGCTGTAAAGAAAGAAACAGAGTTTGTCGTTGTACCACCTTATAATCACATTAAGTAAGGTAGTCTATTTTGATATCTATTCGTAGCTACTAAACCGTCAAAAATGGCTTACATCTGCAGATCAGCACGAGTTTCAATACCTCGCAACAAAGCGAGAAGAATTGAACTGTGATCGCCGAAAGTACACCATCTTTGGCGGTTTTTCACTGTTAGTTTAGTGGATTCTCATAACAGACCTATTGATTAACGATAGTATGTATAATCTATCCATTCATTTAAAAACGAGTTAGGCGATAGAAATAGATGGGCGGCTTTAGCTGATGGAATACAGTGACTATGGTAAACGGATGGAGTGACGCTGACTTGAAGTGTCTTGCGGGTTACGCCTGTCAATGCAAAGATGTGCTCCTTCTCGCTGCACTTCACTCGCAAAAGCCGTTCTCCGCTACGGCTTTTCCTGAGCCTCCCATAGTCAATCGTCTGCAAGCTCCAAGCTGAACGAAGTGTTTTTAGCTACTTTGATTGTTTCGATGAACTAAGTAGAAAAAGAAATGATTCTATATACATTCAGTCGGGTAATCTACAGCTTCAACCACACTTCTGGAGAGTCCGCCGCGCCCCCTCAGGAAAGCGTCTAGTTTCTCTCGGGAGAATCCTAAACGATACGCTAACTTATTCTAATAAAAAATTATATATCTATCGCTCAATTGCTTGTGTATATATCTAGAATAGTGTATAACCATTGTATAAGGTTTTATTATGAAATACGCAATTATCTTATATTATATATCATCTTGTCTAATGTTTGTTTCTAATAGAAGTGAAGGAGTTGTATGAAAATGAAGAAAAAGGTAAGTGTCATAGGTGCAGGAGTAGCTGGTTTAGCAAGCGCAATTCGACTGCAACACGCAGGGTATCAAGTGGAATTATACGAGAAAGAATCACTGCCAGGCGGTAAAATGCACCGTATTCAAAAAGATGGCTATCAATTTGATCTAGGTCCTACGATTGTTATGATGCCCGATTTATATAAAGAAATCTTTTACTTATGTGGGAAAGATCCCGATGATTATATTCCTATGGAACGACTGGATCCGATGTATAGTGTGTATTTTGGTGACAAACCGCAAGACCATTATGAAATATCCTCTGAACTAACAAAACTAATGGAAGTGTTTGAGAGTGTAAGTGATGAGGATGCTAGTGGCCTACTGGATTACTTACAGGAAATATATAAACGTTTTTTAATTGCAAAAGAACATTTCTTACAAAAGCCATTTCGTAAACCATCTGACTTCTACAATCTATCCGTACTTCGCCAAGGCTTAAAACTTAAAACATTTGATAATGCAGATAGCTTTGTCAGTAAATATATTAAAGACGAACGCTTGAAACAGATGATCAGTTTTCAAACGTTATACATCGGAGTTTCTCCATATAGCGGGCCTTCACTTTATACGATGATTCCTATGATTGAGTTTTTATACGGTGTATGGTTTATCAAAGGCGGCATGTATACAATGGCTCAGTCTCTTGAACGTTTATTTATCGAGCTGGGAGGGAAAGTCCATTACAATACATCTGTTGAAGAAATTGTCATTGAAAATAGACAAGCAAAAGGGATTCGCATTAACGGAGAATTTATCGAATCGGATTATGTGATGTGTAATGCTGATTTCCCTTACGCTATGAAAAACCTAGTGAAA
The DNA here is from genome assembly GCF_003351785.1 of Sporosarcina sp. PTS2304. Classification (GTDB taxonomy): domain Bacteria; phylum Bacillota; class Bacilli; order Bacillales_A; family Planococcaceae; genus Sporosarcina. The sequence goes on along the minus strand of NZ_CP031230.1, from coordinate 2,777,412 downwards.
GTAGAAAAAGCAAAAGGTAAATACACGGATAAGAAAATAGATAATATGAAATATTCGTGCTCATGTTTCCTCATGTATTTGGGAATGGACAAAAAATATGAAGAAGTAAAGACCGCCCATAATTTTATTTTCAATGAAAAGTTAAAAGAAAATTTAGATGATATATTTACAGGAAAGAAACTTAATAATGCTTCATTCTATGTCTATATTGGTTCTAAGTTAGATCCGTCGTTAGCGCCTGAAGGGAAAGATGGATTGTATATTCTAGTGCCGGTTTCCGATCGTTCTTGTTCGCAGTATGACTGGGATGAAGAGACAATCCAGCATTATCGGGGGTATGTATTAGAAGCATTGAAGAAAGTGAAAGGCTTTGAAAATGTGGAAAATGAAATTGTTTCTGAGACATTTATGACGCCTAAAGATTTCGAAGAGCGTTTTCATGCACAAAATGGTGCGTGTTTCGGTCTACAACCAACTCTCAGTCAGAGTAATCATCTACGTCCGCAAAGTAAAGCAACTCATTGTGAAAATCTTTATTTCACAGGAAGCAGCACACATCCCGGCGCAGGTGTACCAATTGTTCTTCTCTCAGCACGTATTGCGACAGAAGAGCTAATTCATGATGACAGAGGAATACTATTCCAAGCAACATGAGGGGAGAATTTATATGCTAATTAACCAACCGTCAACTATTACTTTTGATTATGCATATTGTGAGAAAATCATCAAACATCATTCCAAAAGTTTTTACTATGCATTTTCCGGTTTGCCTAAAGAAAAAGCACGTGCTGTCTACGCGATTTATGCGTTTTGCCGGATAGCAGATGATTGTGTAGATGAAAATAAAAAAATTGATGAACAGCTGACAGCATTGGATCAGCTCGCAAATGAACTGTACCTCTTCTCAAAAGGTGAAGAGATTAATCATCCGCTCTGGCGTGCATTACGTGATGTTTTCAATCGTTTTGATATGGATATCCAACCATTTTATGAGCAATTGACGGGTCAACGGATGGACATTCACTTTATGATGCCGGCTAATCTGAGTTCTTTAGAAGTGTACAGTAAATATGTAGCAGGTTCTGTCGGGAAAATGTTGTTGCCGATTATTGCTAGTGAATCTCAAAAGAATTTACATCACGTAGCGGAGAATTTAGGAATCGCAATGCAGCTGACGAACATATTACGAGATGTAGGAGAAGATTACCGCGATAAAGGGCGAATTTACTTACCACTTGAAGAAATGAAGCGTTATAGCTACCATGAAGTTCTATTATCAGAAGGCAGTATCACGCAAGGCTTTATCAATCTATGGGAATATCTCGCAACGAGAGCAGAGTACTTATATGACAACTTTACTCAGCATATTGATGAATTTGATAAAGACAGCCGATTTCCGGTTCTATCGTCAGCATATATTTATCAAGGAATTTTAAATAGTGTGCGCAAGAGCGGATATGATTGTTTCAATCAAAAAAATTATGTATCGGCTGTCGAAATGGCTAAACTAGTAGCCCGGGCGAGCATGTAAGAAGGAGAGTGCCTGTATGTTGGATAACCAGAAACGAGTACTTGTGGTGGGCGGTGGTCTGGGGGGATTATCCGCAGCAATTTCATTGGCGCAACGTGATTACTCAGTAGTGCTATACGAACAAAATGACCATCTAGGCGGAAAGTTAAATCGTTTAGAGCAAGATGGCTTTGGTTTCGACTTAGGTCCTTCTATTTTGACGATGCCCCATATTTTCGAAAAACTGTTTGCTGACAGCGGGAAGCGAATGGTAGATTACGTGCCTATTGTCCGGTTAGAAAGAGAGTGGCGATCATTTTTTCCAGATGGTAAAGTACTCGATTTATATGGTGATCTCCGAAAAATGGAAAGAGAGAACAAACATTTATCGCGCCGTGATATGAATGACTATAAAAAGTTTTTACGCTATGCTAAAGGTCTATATGATATGACGGAAGCGGGTTACTTTAAAAAGGGACTGGATTCAACGAGTGAAGTGATCAAAGAACATGGGGTGTTGAAATCTATAAAAGGGTTTGATTTGTTTTCTACTATGCATGGTGCTATCGACAGCCGTGTACGTAATCCGCATTTACGTGATATGCTATCTTACTTTATTAAGTATGTTGGATCTTCCCCTTATGATGCGCCAGCTATTTTAAATATGATGATCTATATGCAATATGAACAAGGATGCTGGTATGTACCAGGTGGCATGCATCGATTAGCGGAAGGTCTCGTCCAGCTTGCGGAAGAAGTAGGTGTTGAGTTATACACAGGCATAGGTGTGCGGAAAATGCGTACGACGGGAGATCAAATTACAGGGGCAGAGTTAGCGGACGGGCGTGTAGTAGAAGCAGACTATTATATTTCCAATATGGAAGTAATCCCGTTTTATCAAAAAATGGTGGATTGTAAACCTTCATTTACAAAAGCGCTGGAGCGTAAGTTTGAACCTTCAAGTTCAGGCCTAGTTCTCCACTTAGGAGTGAAAAAAAGCTACCCGCAACTGAATCACCATAATTTCTTTTTCTCTAAAAATTTAAAGAAACAGATGGATAAAGTATTTGTGAAGAAGCAATTGCCAGACGACCCCACCATCTATCTAGTGAATACGAATAAAACAGATCCATCACAAACAGTGCCTGGACATGAGAACTTAAAAATCCTTCCTCATATTCCATATATTCAAGACAATCCATTCACTCCGGCAGATTATGCAAAGTTGGAAGAGAATGTTCTTCTAAAATTAGAGCGAATGGGTTTAGATGGTCTACGCGAAAATATTATCACGAGAGACGTCTGGACACCGCATGATATTGAACGCACCTATGGTTCACATCGAGGCGCCATTTATGGAACGGTTTCCGATAAAAAGAAAAACAAAGGATTTAAAAATAAAAAACAAAGTGAGCGTTTTACGAATCTTTATTTTGTTGGCGGTACGGTGAATCCAGGTGGGGGCATGCCGATGGTTACATTAAGCGGACAGCAAGTATGCGATAAGATTCTTACGCGAGATATGAAAAAGAACTCGCGTCGTCCGTAACGAATAGGAGAGGGTAGGCTATGGAGATCATATTACTTTTCGGAGTTGTTATAGCAATCCTCGCTCTAATTTGTGGTGTGCTCGGTTTTTGGAACGTGCCGATTGTAGAAAAGACGGGAAAAGCTACTTCTTCAGTCACAATCATCATACCTGCTAGAAATGAAGAGTATCGAATCCGCCCTTTACTAGAGTCTATAGCTCGACAACAAAATGTCATCTATGAAGTACTAGTAGTGGATGACGGCTCGACAGATCGTACAAAAGCGGTGGCACAATCATTTGGTGCCACCGTTTTATCTAATGACTTATTAGAAGAGGGATGGATTGGCAAGTCGGCTGCCTGCTGGACAGGAGCACAGACGGCAACGCATAACTTGCTGTTGTTTATGGATGCGGATACGGTCTTCACACATTCTCATAGCCTGGCGACCTATGTAGCGTCCTATGAGTCTATGGGAAGTCGAGGGATTTTGTCATTACAACCCATTCACCACGCAGAAAAGTGGTATGAGCAATTGGCGTTTTTATTCCCTTTAATCGTGATGGCGGGAATGAACGTCTTTACGGTAATAGGCGACCGCTTGAAAGCTGGGGGTTCATTTGGTCCTTGTCTATTATGTAATAAACAGCAATATCAAGAAGTAGGTGGTCATGCCATCGTACGAGGCGCAGTAATGGATGATTTAGCACTAGGCAAAGCATTTCAAGATCGGGGATTCCCTGTCCGCTGCTATGGCGGGAAAGGCATTGCCTGGTTGCGAATGTATCCAGGAGGATTGTCGGATATGATTCAGGGCTATTCAAAAAGTATGGCAAGCGGCTCTGCTGCGACACATTCATTTGTGATGTTGCTTATCTATTTATGGATGGCGGGCGCATCCATTACACCTATCTTACTGATCGTATCTGCATGGAGCGGCCAAATGACGTTTCTTAGTATATTTTTAACTGTATATATATTATTTGCTATCGAACTAGCCATTGCTTCGCGTCGTGTGGGACATTTCATTTGGTGGATATTCCCGCTGTATCCTTTACTGCTATTCGTCTTTGTCATAATTTTTATGTACTCGTTATATTTATCGAAACGTCGTGGGAGCGTTCAATGGAAAGGCCGCAATATCAACGTCTGAACACCAATAAAGGGGGTGATGGGATGCCGCTGATCGATTTGCCTTTGTTTTGGCTAATAATTGTGGATGCAATGGCTTGGATGGTACTTCATTTGTCCATATCGTTCGCGGCGCAGCGAATTCCTATCGATTGGTTTGTGCGAAATAAACGTTGGTTTAGAAGTTTTTCTTGGGAAAAGGAAGGACGGATTTGGCAACAATTATTTCGCGTGAAGAGGTGGAAGGGATATATACCGGATGGTACATTGTTCATTTCAAATGGCTACAATAAAAGTAAGCTGCATGGAGCGGATTCTATGTCTTTATATGACTTTTTGTTGGAGTCCAGAAGGGCAGAATGGGTACACTGGCTGACCATATTTCCGAGTATTTTATTCTTCTTGTGGAATCCAATTTGGGCCGCTTGGTTGAATGTAGTGTATGCTATACTGTTCAATGTGCCATTGATCGTGGTGCAACGATTTAATCGGCCTCGATTGGAAAGGCTGTTAAAAACATCACGATAAGATTTTGTAGTAGTATAAGTAGGGATTGGGTACTGCATGATAACATGTGCTAATCTGGCAAAACAATTTGACGCAAAGGATAGAGGGGAACCATCCCTTCTCCTTTGCGCTTTTTTTATCGTCTTTTCCAGATTGCTGTAAATGTCATCACAACAGCAATTAGTACGATACAGACAAGTATTGAATTGATAATGGTAGGGTATTGTCGATCAAAACCACTTTCTGCAATGTGCTTAGAATAAATGCCGTAATACGCCCACAAAAGTACTAGACCATATGAGAACCCTTGCTGATGTAAAATGGTCATGATCCCGATGATAGCTCCGGTGAACAAAATAATAATAGTCCACGTCACTTCAGATATACCAAACCCATTCCAATCTATAGATACGAGAAGTGCTGTAATATTAGCGATTGTCGCAATAGTGATCCAGCCAAAATATACACTAAACGGTAGTCTAATAAAAATTTTTTCTTTCCAAGATAGTGATGTTGCTGTAGTAATATTATTGATTTTCAGTAACGTCAGTAGCATTCCTATCATAATAAGTACGGATAAATACAACTTATCGTAATGCCAACAGAAAATCCATAATGCATTTAATACAGATGAAACTGTGAAGTAGACAGCAACTTGGCGCAAAAGTTGGTGAGAAGAATTTCTACGAAAAAGTCCTAATTGGTACACAATATGAAATGCTAATAATAAGTAGATCACGCCCCAAATAGAAAATGTAAAGCCCGCGGGAGCGAAGAGATTTCTGTATTTATCAGAGATTTCACCTGTGTTTTGCCCATTGATCGGTAAAATATTGGCGAGTGCGTTGACGGTAATCATAAGTAGATATGTACTGATCATCCATACGTTTAAAAAAATGGAATTACTTTGTCGATTCATCGTGTCACCTCTTTTGCTTAAGTTCGATAGTGTTTATAGTCTAGTATTCCTGTTTTAACGCGTGTTGAAACGTCAGTACAGTATTCAAAGCGATGACTCAATGCTGCTTTATTCCCAGTGAATGGTATAATGAATCGGAAATGAGTGATTGTACAGGAGGAAATGATGGATGAAGAAAAGTGTGCATGTAGTCGGAGCGGTGATTGAAAATGATCAAGGTGAAATTCTTTCCGCTCTTCGCAGTCCGGCAATGACACTGCCTGACTACTGGGAGTTTCCAGGCGGGAAAATTGAACAAGGGGAAACACCGAAAGAAGCTTTGCAACGTGAAATTCAAGAAGAGTTGAAATGTAGTATTCAAGTAGGAAGTGCAGTAGAAGATACTACATACGAGTATGAAAATGTAATCGTTCGGTTAGAGACATATATGGCGAGAATTATCGAAGGCACCCCTACTGCTATGGAACATGCGGAACTGCGTTGGATTGCTAGAGAGAAGCTGTGGGATTTGGACTGGGCACCTGCTGATATTCCGGCAATCGAAAAATTGGCTAAACGCTAAAAAGGGGGAATACATATGGGAGATTTTATTCGACAATTGGAGGCTTCACTGCGTAAGGGGTTTGTTGATAAAACGGGGACAGTCAGCGGGAGGTTCCAACCTGAGTTGTTAGTGAATAGTACAGTAGAAAATAAATCTGTGCTGTCCTCTATTCAAGACGAGTTACGGCATTGTGAACATTTTTTATTCTCTGTTGCTTTTATAACGGAAAGCGGTCTGGCTACATTAAAATCATTATTTTATGATTTACATTTACGAGGTGTAAAAGGGAGAATTATTACATCTACATATTTATATTTTAATCAACCAAAAGTATTTCGTGAGTTGCTGAAAATACCGAATATTGAAGTGCGTCTGACAGAAAAGGAAGGGTTTCATTCGAAAGGGTATATATTTCAGCAAGCTGAACAGTATTCACTTATTGTTGGCAGTTCAAATTTAACGGCACATGCCTTACAGGTGAATTATGAATGGAATGTTAAGCTAACTTCTCATCGTAACGGTGAAATCGTTTACCATTTTAAAGATCAGTTTGAAGAAGTGTGGGATGACGCGAATAGACTGACGGAACGTTGGATCGACCAATACGAAAAAGTTTACCAAGCGAGTGCGGAGCGTACAGCAGCCAGTGGTGTCCTTGAACATCCTTCAGTGTATCAGACGAACGCTATTGAACAAGCATTAGAAGTTAAGCCCAATAATATGCAACAGGCAGCTCTATCCAAAATAGAAAATGTCCGATTAAAAGGCTATGATAAGGGATTGATCATATCTGCAACAGGCACAGGTAAAACGTATCTATCTGCATTTGATGTACGAAGATTTGCTCCTGACCGAATGCTGTTTATTGTACACCGTGAACAAATCTTAAAGAAAGCTAAAGAAGATTTTAAGCGAGTGTTAGGTGGAATAGAAGAGGACTTCGGGTTATATGTCGGGGCAAGTAGACAATCGGATAAAAAGTATGTTTTTGCTAGTATTCAAACGTTATCAAGGCCAGAAAATCTTGTGAATTTTGACCCTTCTGCATTTGACTATATTTTAATTGACGAAGTACATAAAGCTGGTGCAGCAAGTTATTTACGTGTAATCAACCATTTTCAGCCGAAGTTTTTACTTGGCATGACTGCTACACCTGAACGGACGGACGACTTTAATATTTATGAGTTGTTTGATTATAATATTGCTTATGAAATTCGTTTACAGGAAGCTCTGGAAGAAGACATGCTTTGTCCGTTTCATTATTTCGGTGTGACCGATTTCGAAATGAATGGCGAATGGATAGATGACCATACAGTACTGGCTAAATTAGTAACGCCTGAACGTGTTGACCATATTATGGAGAAAATCACTTACTATGGCCACGTTGGAAATCAAGTAAAAGGATTAATGTTTTGTAGCCGTAAAGAAGAGGCGCGGGAGTTATCGAAAGAGCTTAATCTACGGGGCTATAAGACCGTTGCTCTAACGGGTAACGATACAAACGAGGAACGTATGAGACGCGTGAAACAACTCGAAGATGGAGAGTTAGACTATATTTTGACGGTTGATATTTTCAATGAAGGGATCGACATTCCTAGTATTAATCAAGTCGTCATGTTGCGACAGACACAATCGAGCATTATCTTTATTCAACAATTAGGGCGAGGATTACGGAAGCATGAAGGAAAGTCATTCGTCACAGTAATAGACTTTATCGGAAACTATACGAATAACTACTTGATTCCAATAGCGTTATCGGGTGATCAATCGATGAACAAAGACAATGTGCGCAGGTATACGAAAGATACTAGTTACATTAAAGGAGTCTCCACGATTAATTTTGAAGAGGTAGCACAAAAGCGGATCTTCAGCTCGATTAGCAATAGTAATCTTACGTCATTGAAAGTACTGCGTGAGGCATATCAGCATTTAAAAAATAAAATCGGTAGGGTTCCTTATTTATACGACTTCATAGAACAACATTCCATTGACCCGATCGTCATTGTAGAAAAGCACAATAACTATTTTAATTTTCTACTAAGGATGAAAGAAGAAACGTCCATGATTACTCCATATGAAAGCCAAGTACTAACAATGTTTTCGTTAGAACTGATGAATGGCAAACGCAGACATGAAATCATATTGGCAGAGCTAGTAGTAACGAAAGGTCATGTGCATATGGATGAATTTTTACACGAACTTCAGTTACAGGGCTGTCATGTGGATGTACATACGATTGCCTCTGTAAGACGTATTTTTGATTTGTCATTTTATACACAAAATGCTCGTAAGAAATATGGCGACAGGGCAATTATTACACTGGATGAAAATCAAGTATTTACATGTAATGCGTCGATTCAGCAAAGTCTTCAGAACAATTCATTCGCTGCTTTTTTACTAAAAGATATTTTACTTTGTGCCAAAGAAAAGACCAAGGACTATAATTGTGCACAACCATTAACATTACACGCAAAGTATTCCCGTAAAGACGTATGTAGATTATTAAACTGGCAATCAGATGAGAGCTCGACAATGTATGGCTATAAAACAAAACACGCAACTTGTCCTATCTTCGTAAACTATCATAAGCAAATGAATGAAAAAACTAGTATAGATTATGGCGATGAATTTATTAGTCCCGAACTATTCAAATGGTATACAAAAAGAAATAGGACGCTTCAATCCAAAGAGGTACAAAAAATCATCCGAGCTGAACAAGAGAATATAGATATCCATCTGTTCGTAAAAAAAGATATAGGTGAAGGCACAGATTTCTATTACTTGGGAACAGGAATTCCAGATCAACAGAGTGTGGTCGAAGATCGCATGCTGGATAGCAAAGGAAAATACTTGCCTGTAGTTCATATGAATATAGTAATGGAGCATGCGGTTGAAAGTAAATTATATGACTATTTAATTGAAGCCTAAATATTTAAAACAAAAAATTGGAAACGCATGCAGGATACAAATATCCTGCATGCGTTTTAGCTGTTTATTTATAGGTAGTTCCTTCTGGCGCATGTTTCCATTCACTCACACTCGCAACGATATATCTCCGCACAATCTTTACATTGTAAACAGTCTATCCCCTCTTCCTCTTTCGGCGGTATGCAAGGTGAACGGTCATCACATTCCCCACTACTATCCTTTTTGCAGTCGCATCGATCACCACAGAATACTGTTCGTTTACAACAACACGTAACAATGGATTTACACTTGCGCTCCACGACTTCAAATGGCCGCATCATGTCATAATCTTCATGCTCTAAGATGTGACAATGGTATACATAGCGACCAGTGAAGGGGCCGAAGCGCATAATGACGCGAGTGACGTAGCCAGGCGGTGATTGCACGGTATCTTTCCATCCTCGTTCATTTTTAGCTGGCAGTTCAGCAGGACCTGTAAATTGTAGCAATCCATTCGCCAAGAAACCTTCCGTGTCAAAAGGAATACGGTCAAGAATTTGAAATTGAATTAAGTGAATATGCATAGGATGAGTAGCTCCAGCAACATTGATAAAACGCCAAATTTCCGTATCACCGAGTATTGGTTTGATAGAGATGCGTTCCATGAATCCTTTATTATTCAATAAAAATTTAAAACGCCCGAACTCATCAATATCCGCGTCGAGTGTAATATCCCGTATTCTTTCGGCGTCACACTCTTTCAGTTTCGGAATTTCACTGAGGATAGCCGGCACTCTGCTTATGTCCGAAGTAGTGGAGTCAATCACTTTAAACTTCATGATGAGACCATCTGTTGCTGGATTTGGAGGGGTTCCAATAGGTGGCGGAAAATCAAAGGGGACGGCTGCTGAATTAGTAAGAATAATTTCGGTATCAGGTGAAAATTTAGAGAAGTCTATAATTACGTCCATTCGCTCTGAAGGGGCAATTAATAACTCCGACATATAAACTGGTTTTTCTAAAAGCCCGCCGTCAGATCCGATTTGGATGATTTTCTGACCATTGGATAGTTTCATCCTATAAAAACGTTCATTGGACGCATTTAATATACGGAAACGATACTTTCTACGTTCCACTTCTAAAAACGGCCAAATTTTTCCGTTCACTGTTATATTTTCAAATGCTTCACCTGGAGTGACTGATGGATTTGGCAGTGTGAGTCCCGGCTCCGGAACGCCTGGCGTGAAGTTTGGGGAATCTGGATAAAAAAGCGATCCATCCTCTCTAAAGCCACGATCCGCAATGATTAATGGAATTTCATAACGTCCAGAAGGTAATCGTAACTTCTTTTCTTCTTCATCCCGAATGATATACATACCAACAAGTCCTGCATAGACGTTTAAACGTGTAATCCCAATCGCGTGGTCATGATACCAAAGAGTGGCTGCACGTTGGTTGTTATTGTATTTGTAGACTGGCGTTTCAAATACCGGTCCTACATATTTAAAATCATTCGTAAACCATGCGTCGGGATAGCCGTCGCTTACAGACTCTACTTCTGCACCGTGCAAATGAACGACTGTGCGAACGTCCGGCATATGTTCCCCTGAACTATGCAACGTGCGGTCGATAGGCAATAAATGCTTGTCGGGAAGTTGATTCATCCATTTCACATGGGCACATTCTCCCCGGTTGACGTTTACGATTGGTCCAGGAAATTGTCCATCATACCCCCAAATTTTCGTTGGTTGTAAATCTCTATGAAACGAATGATAAAATTCTTTCATTCCAATCTCATAATACGTAAAGCACCTATGCCGTTCTTTCGGCGTACAATATTGAGGGATAGGCAGTGGATCTATGAAAGGTGTTAATTCCATACACATTCATCCTTTCCTCTTGAATTTCTGTATAGACTAGTAGATGCATGAATAGGCATGTATGTGAAAATCAGTTGTAGTTTATCTGTGAGTGTTAATTGTAGAAAAATCATGTAAAATGACAAAGGCGCTTCTGCCAAGAAAGGAAGGAATCTTACGTGAAAGTCCAAACAACGAAGAGAAAGTTGCTTATAGAATATGGTTGGATTATGATTGGCTCGATATTTGTCGGCTTAGCATTTAATATATTTTTCTTGCCTGCTAGACTTGCGGCAGGTGGTGTATCAGGTATCAGTACAATTTTATATGAGCTGTATCAATTTGAACCAGCATTTGTTCAATGGTGTATTAATATACCTATATTCTTCCTAGGCCTTGCTTTGCTAGGAAAGGATTTTAGTTTAAAAACATTAGTAGGTACATTTTTTGTACCGTTTACTATTTGGCTAAGTGCTGATATCCCATTTACGATAGATAATCCATTGTTATCTGCAATTTATGGAGGAATCTTGTTGGGGGTAGGACTTGGTATTGTGTATCGAGGAAATGGCTCTACGGGAGGGCTGGCAACTGTTGCGCAAATCGTTAAGAAGTATTCGGGCTTATCGAGCGGCTATGCCCAGTTGCTTGTAGACGGGGCTGTGGTCATCGTTTCTGCGGTTGTCTTCAATCTGGAGTTGGCGCTGTTTGCGATGATGGCTATTTTCGTAACGAGTAAAGTAATCGACTTTGTGCAATTACAGTCTTCTCCATCGAAACTCGTCTTGATCATCACAGAGCAAGAAGAACGAATTCAAACGATTATTAAAGAGGAGATCGATAGGGGGTTAACAAAAATCCGTTCAGTAGGCGGTTTTTCTAATCAAGAGAAGACGATGATTTTATGTGTGGTGGAACAACCAGAAGCGATTTATTTGAAGAAAGTATTGCAGGAAGAAGAGCCGCACTCGTTTGTTGTATTTTTAAATGCATCGGAGATTTTAGGAAAGGGATTTTCACTTGCAAAGTGAAAACAGGGAGAATCCTTGAGTTTTTGTAGGGAAGTCAGTTGATGTTCGTCCAGAAGTTGGGGTAGGGTAAGTGACTCTTCTTATGCAGTGCAGAAAAGTATTGTACGTGTGAGGATTCTCCCTACAGAACCGGACGCTTTCCTGAGGGGACGCGGCGGACTCGCCAGAAGTTCTTTGGCGATTACGCCTGTCGTCCTGATCCTCCAGGAGTCGCCGGTTCTTCCGGGAGAATCCTTGAGTTTTTGTAGGGAAGTCAGTTGATGTTCGTCCAGAAGTTGGGGTAGGGTAAGTTACGCTTCTTTTGTGGTGCAGCAAAATAGTATGCGTGCTAGGATTCTCCCTACAGAACCGGACGCTTTCCTGAGGGCACGCGGCGGACTCGCCAGAAGTTCTTTGGCGATTACGCCTGTCAAGTGCAAAGATGTGCTCCTTCTCGCTGCGCTTCACTCGCAAAAGCCGTCCTTCGCAACGGCTCTTCCTGATCCTCCAGGAGTCGCCGGTTCTTCCGGGAGAATCCTTGAGGTTGTGTCGGGAAGTCAGTTTGTGTTCGTCCAGAAATAAAGTATGGTAAGTTACGCTTCCTCGACAATGTGGGTGAAGCTTTAGATTGCCTGATTGAATGCATATAGGGTCACTTCTTTTTTCACTCAGTTCATCGAAGCAGTCATAGTAGCTGATAATACTTCACCACTATCTAACTCCAAAAGCGGTCGCATGGTATCAGACAAGTCTACTTGGTTTTAGCCCTCTACAAAGAGTGATCAAACTGTCTTGCCTACACAAAGTACGGCTGAAGCTGGAGGACGATCGACTCCGGGAGGATCAGGGCGACAGGTGTAACTCGCAGTGCACTTTTGCGAGGTCCACCGCGCCCCCTCCGGAAAGCGTATCGTCTGGAAGCGCAAGCCGTAAGACTCTTCAAGTTAGCCTTGCTCCATCTAATAAACGAACATGAAGTAGCAGACAAGCCCACGTAGTCTTCACCACATACAAAGAGTGATCAAACTGTCTTGCCTACACTAAGTACGGCTGAAGCTGGAAGACGATCGACTCCGGGAGGATCAGGGCGACAGGTGTAACTCGCAGCGCACTTTTGCGAGGTCCACCGCGCCCCCTCCGGAAAGCGTATCGTCTGGAAGCGTAAGCCGCATGACTCTTCAAGTCAGCGTCACTCCATTCAATCGCACGAACCGCTGTATTCTGACCACCTGAATTCGCTCACTTATTCCTATCGTCTACCTCATTTTTAAATGAATGTTTGGATGATGCATCATATAGTTACACAATAGGCTTGATTTATGAGATGGACTGCAGAGTAACGTTTTCTTTCGCATTTTCAGAAATTAGTACGTCTAGTAAATCGATAACTTCAGCGGAAGCTCTTTCTAACTGATGAAGACTTTCTTCAGCGGCTGCTATATTTCCTTGTTCAAAGTGTGTGGCAGCTTCACGCGCATATTTGTGCACAGCGGCATGGGGAGTTACTAAATTTTTGTAAGCAACTAAATGACCAAGTCTTTGCTTTGTAAGTTCTTGGTCATACCATTTACCTAAACGACACTCTTGATGGGAAGCGACATCGGAAGGTTTCACTGTTTCTAAACCGAGAATCATATTGTAAATGCGCCATTTCCATAGTATATGGTCTGCCTTTGATAATTGAAGTAGTGCATTAGATGATAAATGTACATTATTCTCTTCGATCACTCGTAACCGGAAGTTATTGATTTCTTGACTTAAATCATAAATAGAGGCAGAGGTTCGCTCGCCAAAGTGACGAATGTCTTCTTGAGTTTGGGAAATAGCCATCATACGTTGAGATACTTCGTCGATCGATGCAGCTTGTTGTTCAGAAATGGCTGCTGTATTACTCACATCCAAATTGATCTCTTCAATGGCTGACACAATTGCAGTGAGTAAAGGTAAAGCATTTTTTGCTTCTGCAGTCGCATGCGTAATGATCTTCGTTGTATCTTCAATAGAAGTAGATACGTTATTTGCATAGGTTTTTAAGTGGTCAACATTTTCTGTCACTTCTGATAGTGCGGCTACTGTGTTTTCCGCAAGTTTTCGGACTTCCTGTGCCACAACAGCAAAACCTTTACCATGCTCACCAGCACGTGCGGCTTCAATGGAAGCATTCAAAGCTAATAAATTTGTTTGTCCTGCAATGCCGTTGATTAATTGTACAACATTTTCTATATCTCCTACACGTTGCTGTAGAGAAGCGAAAGTTTCTACGATAGAGCGAAATTGCTCTTCCGTTTGAAAAATATCATCTAACGTCGTTTCAATCGTTTTTTTACTGTTCACAGCGTAGTTGACAGAGTCTGACGTCTTTTCTGAAATACGTGAAGACGTATTGGCAACTTCCATAATCGAAGCAGTAATTTGTTCAGTAGCTGCGGTAGATGATTGGATTTCATCAGACTGACTATCAAGATTGAATATTAAATCTTTCATAAACATAATTTTAGCATTTGCATCGACGAGGCTGGAGATTTCAGTTACGACATGTTCAACGGTTTGCTCTGTCATTAGTTCAACATAGAGTTGTTGGTCGATATTGACAGCAGCTTGTAGCGAACGCATCAATTCAAATGCTTTCGTTGGACGGTATCCGAAGTGATATAATAGGTGTGTTTGAATATAAAAGGCAAACTGATTAAACAGTACAATTGTTTTTCCTGCTTCAAACTGATGATTGCGTAAAGTGAAGAAAAATTGCAGTGTTTTTTCCATATACTCTTTATCACGTGTATGGGTGAAAAAGTTTGTTAAGTAGTCACTTATTAGGTTTTTAGGAACAGGATTTTTGCGACTAGGTGAGAGCTCTGTTAAATATTGTTCAAAGATTTCTGATATGGTAGGCGTGACATTCTCTAGTTTTTTATATAATTCACAGAGGTTTTGAACGTCTACTTTCTTGAAGTGATTATAGTGGAGTGTTTCTTGAAAGCGTTGAGGTGCTTGTAAATCCGTTCCTCGCTGGAGCAATTGCTCTACATTCATTTTAGGGCGAAATGAAGACATAATATAAGCCTCCTAAGCTAGTGTTTATAATCATTATAGATATATTCTCACACAAATCAATACAATTACTAAAAATTAAGTGTGGATTTTGAGTAAAAAGTTCTAAATGTCGATAAAAAACCACAAATTATTTTAGAATATTTCTTGCTTTTTTAGTAGATGCAAATTATTTTATCGCATGGAATGTCAGAAATTTAGGCATAATAGACAGCGTATGATGTAGAAGGGAGAACATATGAAGAACAATAATTCATTAAGTTGGAATATAGAATGTAGTTTTTGTCAGTTGCCACAAGCTTTTTATACGTCCGTTTCACCAAATAGTGTAAGTTCACCACAGCTTGTCTTGGTCAATGATCAGTTAGCTGACTCACTCGGTATTGATCCGCAGCAATTGAACACACCAAAATGTATTTCTATTTTCGCGGGAAATGAAGGTTTTAAAGGGGTTGAGCCAATCGCACAAGCTTATGCAGGACATCAATTTGGAAATTTTACGATGCTTGGAGATGGACGGGCGATGCTTCTCGGTGAACTTATTACTGCACAAGGGAAGCGAGTAGATATTCAGTTGAAAGGTTCAGGAAGGACGCCGTATTCCCGTGGAGGCGATGGGCGTGCAGCACTCGGTCCGATGTTGCGTGAGTATATGATCAGTGAAGCTATGCACGGATTAGGCATTCCAACAACACGCAGTTTAGCGGTTACTGTAACGGGAGAGCCCGTTTTGCGAGAAACGGCATTGACAGGCGCTGTATTGACCAGAGTGGCTGCCAGTCATTTGCGTGTCGGTACTTTTCAATACGCGGCCGCTCGGGAGAACATTGAAGAGCTGCGTGAACTTGCCGATTATACGATTAATCGTCATATGCCTAGCGCGGCCACTGAAAAACACCCATATGTAGCATTGCTGGAAGGAGTCATTGCGCGTCAAGCCTCACTAATAGCAAAGTGGCAAGCAGTGGGCTTTATTCATGGTGTGATGAACACGGATAATATGACCATTAGCGGTGAAACGATTGATTATGGACCGTGTGCATTTATAGACACGTATAATCCAGCGACGGTCTTTAGTTCGATTGATGTGCAAGGAAGATATTCTTATCGAAACCAACCGGGTATTGCGGAATGGAATGTCACTCGATTCGCGGAGACGCTTTTGCCGTTATTGCATGAAGATCGAGAGGAAGCTGTAACACTAGCTGAGGGTGCATTATCGCAGTTTGCTAGGTTGTACGTAACGGAATGGCTGGAAGAAATGAGAGCAAAACTTGGTTTGTTTACTAAAGAAGAGGAAGATGAAACGCTGATAACCGATTTATTGGATTGTATGAAAAAACATGAGGCTGATTATACGAATACATTCCGGTCATTGACGGTAGATCAGACCGAAAAGTTTTTCAGCACAACAGACTTTATAGAATGGAAAGAGCAATGGATAGCCAGACTAAAAAGACAGCCTCATGATCAGAAAGCTGTAAAAGAACGAATGAAACAGCATAATCCGTCAATCATCCCTAGAAATTATTATGTAGAAGAAGCATTGGCGATGGCGGAAAAAGGGGATCTCGCACGATTCGCTACACTACTTCATGCACTTGAAAACCCGTTTGCTTACACAAAGGAACAAGAGGAGTATGTGAATCCTCCACGTGAAAACACCTCCTATCAAACGTATTGCGGAACATAAAAATATAAACCCCAGCCATGCATGGTTGGGGTTTAACTATATATTCAACCTGTATGCACATGGTCGTACGAGTAATAATAGGATTCCTTTTTTGTGCGGATTAGTAAAAAGAATAACGTAAGAGGACCAATGCGGCCTAAAAACATGACGATACAAATGATAACTTCACCGAATGGGCTTAAATTACTCGTAATCCCTAATGACAACCCAACAGTTCCGTATGCCGAGACAGTTTCGAAGAGTAAAGGCAGGAAGGGGATCTTTTCCGTTATAGTTAAGAAAAATAGCGCGATGAAGATGACCCCTGAACTGACAGCGGCAATAGCCATAGAACGGAAAATGATTTCCGTTTTAATCGTCCGATTGAAAATATGCGGCTCGCGAATTCCTCTGAAATATGACAGCGTAGTCAATAGGATGACGATAAAAGTTGTTAACTTAATCCCTGATGCTGTTGATGCGCTGCCTCCTCCGATAAACATTAGTAAAAGGGTGAGCAGTAAAGAGGATTCCTCCATATCTTCCATGGGCACCATATTGAAGCCGGCAGTTCTTGGCGTGACCGATTGAAAGTAAGACGTCCACAATTTATCAAAAAAGCTTAGATTTCCAATAGTCTTATCGTTATGATACTCCATGATCAATAAAAACAGCATAGCGATTCCATTCAATGTAATGGTGCTGTAAATCATTACTTTTGTATGAAGAGTCCATTGGCGAATAGATCTTTTTTGAAGAGTATCCATAACTACGACAAATCCGATTCCACCTATTATGAATAACGCAGACAAAATGACAATGACTGCAGGCTGATCGGTGAAGGCTATCAGATTGTCAGGAAATAAAGAGAAACCGGCATTATTAAAAGCAGATACTACATGAAATAAGCTGTAATATAAGCCGTCTTTCCAACCGTACTCCGGTACCCAAACGAATGACAACGCAATAAATGCGATACCTTCCGTCGTGAAAACGAAAAGTAAAATTTCGCGTAAAAACTTTACAGTCCCCCCTATGGAATGATAACTAAATGTCTCTTGAATAAAGATCCGGTTTTTCATTCCTACTTTTCTTCCGAGGATAATGAGTATAGCCACAGCGAAAGCCATTAACCCGACGCCGCCAATTTGAATGAGCAACAGTAAGACGATTTCACCGAACACTGTCAGAGTCGAAGAAATATCAAATACACTTAACCCTGTCACCGTAGTGGCGGAAGTGGCGGTGAATAATGCTTGCACCCAGGTGATCGGTACTTTTGTTGCAAAAGGTAATTTTAAAAGCAAAGTACCGATTAAAATAGTAATGACAAAAGAGGATGCAATTAAAGCGGGTGGAGACATAGATTTTTTCCTGCGCTTTTTCACGTTCATGCTCACTCATCTCCCAGGCCTTCCGAATGTTGGTGCTATTTATTAATTATTTACGGTTTCTTAAAAAATGCAATAGGATAAGCGTACAACGATAAAATAAAGTAGTATACCACTCGTCATAATATTGCAGGAAAGGTCCACACTATCGTAAATACATTACGTATAGGAGATAAAATGACTATGAATAAACCTTTCGTTCCACAGTTGGTCTATTTTGAACCGGATGCACTGCATTATCCGCTAGGGCAAGAGTTGAAAAGCAAATTTGAAAAAATGGATATTGAAATTCGTTATACAACTTCGCATAATCAAGTACGTAATCTACCGGGTGACAATGATGCGCAAAAGTATCGCATAGCGAAGTCTACGTTAGTAGTCGGTATACGCAAAACATTGAAGTTTGATACATCTAAGCCATCTGCAGAATATGCGATTCCACTTGCGACAGGGTGTATGGGGCATTGTCACTATTGTTATTTACAAACGACGATGGGGAGTAAACCGTATATTCGGACATATGTAAATGTAGAAGAAATTTTACAAGCTGCAGATCAATATATCGAACAGCGTGCACCTGAAATCACGCGTTTTGAAGCAGCTTGTACATCAGACATCGTAGGAATTGATCACTCAACACACTCGTTGAAACGTACGATTGAACATATTGGTCAAACAAAGCTTGGACGATTACGCTTTGTGACGAAGTTTCATTTTGTCGATCATTTACTAGATGCCCGGCATAATGGTAAAACGCGATTTCGGTTTAGTGTGAATGCAGAGTACGTCATTAAAAACTTCGAACCCGGCACCTCTCCACTGGACAAACGAATAGAGGCAGCAGGGAAAGTGGCGAGGGCAGGATATCCTCTTGGCTTTGTCGTTGCACCCATCTATTTACATGACGGGTGGGAAAGTGGCTACCGTAAATTGTTCGAACGTCTCGATGCCGAGCTACCACAGGACGCAAGGAAGGACTTAACATTTGAGTTAATACAGCATCGTTTTACAAAACCGGCGAAAAGAGTAATTGAAAAAAACTATCCCAAAACTAAACTTGAATTGGATGAAGAGAAGCGCAGATACAAATGGGGTAAATATGGAATCGGCAAATATATTTATCCAAAAGATGAAGAAGATCAAATTAAAGAAAGACTATACAGTTATATAGAAGAGTTCTTCCCACATGCGAAGCTAGAATATTTCACATAAGTTTTTCAGATAACAAAAAAGACTCGTAGCTATAACGACATCAGCGACAAGCCTTCATTTTAAAAGCGCAAAATAGTATGGTATAGTGGACAAAAGGGGCGATAGTAATGAGTAGATGTTCAATTGATCATTCACAAAACGATGTGAAACAAAAGTTAACACAACAGCAAGCATGGATGCCAAGTGAACTACAGAAGCGTTGTCAGCTATTTTTAAGCAAGCCTTTGGACCAAGAGACGTTGAATGAAGTATTTCATCTATTAAAAAAATACGATTTAGCTTCGGAAACAGAACGCGAAGAGCGAAATCATAGATTGGATCAGTTATTTGGATAAGTGAGTTTCACTTACTATATAACAGCAAGTTACTGGACATCATTTTCTAGAAGAGATATCGCTGATTCAAGTAACTGAATATCTTCCAAGATGAAATTCTTAATGTCGGCGGGCGCAGTGTCATATTCGTCGGTTAGAAGTTCAAGTTCACGATTGAAGATTAGATCTTCAGTAAAATAGGTCATAATCGCAACCCTCCTTATTAGTCATTTTACCCGCCATGACAATGATTTAAACTGTATAAGATTTGAATGTTTCATTTATATTACATTTAATCGACGGGTAGCGCTGGGTCGGGATGGCGACCAAGTTAGCAGGAAATCCTTGGTACATCTACGTCCGATAGCCAAAAGTTCTTCTTTTTGTTGTTCGTCCATGTCAAATTGTGTAGCACTATAATTTTCTACGGGGATAAAAATGATGTCTTTTTCATGTGTGCGCGAAATGTATTTTTCATCATGGGCATTTTTCATCGTAGAAAATAATGCTTCAAATAACTGAAGAGCATTATGAATAGAACGGCCGGGCACTTCTTGTTGATTGCGACTAAGTTTAAGTCCGATTAACGGGTACTTTTTTGTTTGTGGGGAGTCATCAAAAATCCACATCGGAAAGTTGCTGAGCACACCGCCATCTACGACTATTGTTCCGTTCGGTGCGTCTAATCGAACAGGTTCAAAAAAGTAGGGAATACCGCAACTCATGCGCAATGCTTTCGCGATTGAAAACTTACTAGGATCATATCCATAGTTCTCTAAATCATCAGGCAACACCATCATTTTTCCGTTAGTTAAATCGGAAGCGACCAGTTTTAAAGAACCGTTTGGTAGATCGCCAAACGCATAGCAGCCTTTCCGTGCAAGTTTGTCAAAAAACCAATCTTCCAGCGCTTTTCCTTTATACAGCCCCATCCGCCAATAAAGAGTGACCCATTTCATGAATGGAAAGGGTAATAGCGTTCTTCGTGGATCCAGCAACGTTTCAAAATCTTCTTCCGCTAACATCACTTCAATTTCGTCAGCAGTATAGCCAGCTGCTAAAAAACTGGCGATAATGGCACCTGCGCTCGTTCCAGCAACGTTTTTAAATTGATACCCTTGCTTTTCCAGCTCAGAAACCGCGCCGACTAATGCAAACCCTTTTAAACCACCGCCTGAAAAAACTCCATTAATTCGCATACAATCCCTGCTTTCTTTTAGAGAGGTCTTCTAATTTAAGGCCCAGCCAGTTAAAATAGAACTGACTCGAAAGAATCGCATAAGAAAAATGCATGAAATGTCTCTTTTGGTGAACTATAATAGAGAATCTATAAAGGGATTCGATAATTAGTAAAGGAGGTGTTTGCGTTGAGTGGTTTTATGCGGTTCGCACTAGCATTGGTAATTATCGGCGCCCTCAATTGGGGACTTATCGGATTTTTTAACTTTGATTTAGTCGCGTCGATATTTGGTGGACAAAATACCATCCTGGCGAAGATTGTTTATGCGATTGTAGGAATTAGTGGATTGGTGACAATTGCCCTTTTGTTTAAATCAAATGAAGAAATTGTTACAGACGTCGAGAGAGAGGTCGAACCCGACGATCGCTTTGACCGGATTCGAAACGTAAATTATAATACCGAGTTTGGGGAAGAACTGGATTTTAAGAAAAAGCGCAAAGAAGCAAAGAAATTGAGTGACGATGATGAATTGTAAAATCAGATAAGGTTTATAAGATAGAGGCTATCCGGAAAATCAGTACCGTCTGATTTTCCGTGGTGGCTTTTTTCTTATGAATATAACAATCCTCGCCGATTGTCTTTCTAGCTGAAAAATAAATTAAAATAAATGAACTTTTTTGCTGTTGCGCAGTCTAATGTATAAGTTGCGGAAAGACGAGGTGATAGGCCGATGGAGTTAAAATCACATGAAATACATACAAAGGCAATTGCGGGGGATGATGAAGCCTTTTTAGAGATGATGCAATTGCATAAAGAATCACTTCTGCGGACAGCCTTGGCTTTTTTGCAAAATGAAGAAGACGCTGTAGAAGCACTGCAGGAAGTGACGTATCGAGCGTATAAAAATATTACATCAGTCAAAGAAGCTCGTTTCGTTAAAACGTGGCTGATCAGAATTATGATGAACTACTGCCAAGACCAGCTAAAGCATAGAAAGCGTTTTACGATAGAGGACACATGGATCGAACGCGAGGGTCTGGAAGATAGATCTTATTTAGAAATGAGAGAAGCTTTAAGTACACTGTCTGCTGAAGAACAACAATTGATTTATCT
Organism: Sporosarcina sp. PTS2304; assembly: GCF_003351785.1. GTDB lineage: Bacteria > Bacillota > Bacilli > Bacillales_A > Planococcaceae > Sporosarcina. The sequence continues at coordinate 2,755,563 of NZ_CP031230.1, read as the reverse complement.
AAAGTATTTTCAAGAAGTAAAAATTAAAGAAATTGCTGAATCAGAAAACATACCGGAAGGCACAGTGAAATCACGTCTTCACAAAACGCTGAGAACGCTTCGGGCCTATTTTAACGACAAAGGAGGAAGTGACTATGTTTGAAAAAGAAGAACAACAATTAAAGCAGTTAAAGCAACGAGTAGATGAGCAGTCACTTCCTTTAGCTGAAGCAGATGAAGCGATTCGAAAAGGGATAGAACGAGCGAAACAAGAGAAACAGCAACTTCATAGAAGGCATAAACGAATCATTAGTAGCGTGGCGGTGGTCGCTTTATTATTTATCACACTTATCACATCAATTCGTGTATCGCCGGCCTTTGCGAATACGGTCGCTTCCATCCCGGGCTTGGAGAAATTTGTCGATCTCATCGCAAAGGATAAAGGGTTAGATGCAGTATTCAAAAATGACTATTATCAAGAGGTGAACGAAAAACAAACAGTCGGTGATTTACACCTTACAGTTGACGGTGTAATTATGGACGAATCAGGGATCAACGTATTTTACACTATCGATTCGAAAAGCTCACTAAAAGGTTTACTGATCAAAGAGGCTTATGTAGACATGAATGATGAGGTGCCTTTAGGATCTATATCGTACGGCTCCCCGTTGGATGAGAATGAAGAATATCAATATAGTGATCGAATCGACTATCATTTTAAAAAATCTCACATATGGAAAGATCAATCATTCATCTTACAAGTCGTGGCGAATGTAAAAGGAAATACAGTGAAGTTTTCGGTACCGTTTACTGTGCCAAAACAATCTAATAGTAGTAAAGTGTACTCATTGAATGAGCACGTAGAAATTGAAGGACAAACATTTAAAGTGGAAGAAATCAGGGTGGCGCCATTGCGTACAAGTGTGAAAATTACGCTCGATCCTTCAAATACGATGAAAATCCTTAATTTCGAGGATATGCGATTAGAAGATGAAAAAGGAGAAGTGTGGAGCTCTATTCGTAATGGAACGACAGCGATGAGTGGAGAAGACGGCGGTGAAACTTTTTATCTTCAAAGTAATTACTTCGAGCAACCCGAAAAGTTGTATTTACGAATTAATAAAGTGCAAGCAGTGAAGCAAGAAGAAGTAATAGCAAAGATTAATACTGAAACAGGCCAATGGTTGAATCAGCCTACGGATAAAAAGATTCAAATCGTTGAATCGACTACCTACCATACGGAGTTTATTATGCCAGACGCCAAAGAAAATACATTCACCTATCAATTTATAGGAGCTGGCATCGATGCAAAAGGAAATGAAGTAGACATTCCTTCCGTGTCCATGTATACAGATGAAGAAGGCAAACATTGGGATGTAAACTTTTCCCCAATCAATCATGCCAATCCGATTGAAATGGAACTGCATGCGTATCCAAATTATTTGGAAGGTGATATTACAATTGAATTAGAATGAAGTATATGTACTAGAATGTCTTTAGCGAAAAGGTAAAGAAGAAACTATTCAACACGTTTTTACTATAAATCTAGCAGAGAGAAACTATTCGTTTTTCTCTGCTAGGTTTTATTTTGTGACTCTTTTAGACTATTTCCTTTTAAAATGTAGTGGAATGATATTTTCTATGGCTTGCATCCTTTTCTTTTGATGAAGCTGACATGCCGTCCTGTCAGTCGGTCTTGTCGATAAGAAAAACCATCTGGACTTTGGAAAGTACATGTGCGGTCGACAGTTATGTTTGCTTCAGGTATTCCAACCAACTCGCATTGTCGCTTTACTGTTAGTTGATTGTCGATATGATATTTATTTGTAGCTGCATTGTAAGTGATGAAGTCGTCTGCATAACCGAGTGCGGCAAATTTTTTATATACATCTTCGTCAACTTCGAACTTTTTCTGGCTAAGAGCCGCTCCAATTTGTACGTGGATTTTTCGCACATCACATTTTTCAACCTCCTGTAAGTGGATAAATAATGTAGAAGTGATTTCTTTTACGGTCCCTTGCCACCCCGAATGAATGACGCCAATTAGATCATCTGTATAAAATATAACCGGTACACAATCGGCAGTCATGCTACATAAGACGATGTTTGTCTCATACGTATAGAGTGCATCGGTGTCTCGGATAGCGGTCTTTTGATCTGTCGCACCTTTTCCACGATCTGTCTGAATGACGCGATGAAAGTTAGCGCTATGAGTCTGATCAGCAAATACGAAGTCCTCAAGTGTGCTTTGCAAGTAGCCTGCCAATAATTTACGATTATTCATAACATATTCAGGAGAAATACACGCGTGAAGGGCCATATTAAAGCTCTCCTTCTCCTTGCAGTCTTTCATAGTCATCCCCGACAAAATATGTTCATTGTCCTGATAGATGATAGTCTTCATAACTCTTGATCTGCATATAACAATAATTGAGTTAAAATTTGAGTTCCGTATAGTAGTGCTTCTTTATTGAAAGTCATTTGTGGATGATGAAGTCCTGGTTTCAAATCGCAACCTAGACCAATCATCGTAGCGGGAATCTCAGGCGTTTTCCACGTATAGAAATGAAAATCTTCTGCTCCTTGAGAGACACAAGGACTATCGACATTTTCTTCACCTACTATGGAGCCAATCGCTCGCTGTGCAAGGGCGACGGCTATTTTGCTTTCCGTTGCAGCGGGGGAGTAGCCTTCCTTTTCATACGTTATAATAGTATTTGTTAATCTTCCAGTAGATTCTATAACATGATGGGTTTTTTCTAGTAATGTTTTCATCGTAGCATTGGATTCTGCACGAACATCCAATGTGAAACGTGCGCTTTCCGGAATGGAATTACTTGTTTCACCACCATGAAGTTCCGTAATCTTAATGGAAAAGTTTTTATTACCGGGCAAACGGATTTGACGTAACGCTTGAATAAGAAAGCTTGCTGCTTCTAATGGATTATTACCTTCTTCAGGTCGTGCTGCGTGTGCGGGCGTACCGATAATCGTACCGAGTAGAGTAGCTGAAGAACCGTGTAAAATAACGGGCGCGGCTTTACCGAAGGGTACTTCCATATGCGGTCTTACGTGAACACCACCTAAAAACAGTACATTCTTCAAGACGCCCTCCTCCATCATTTGTAACGCACCTTCCGCTACTTCTTCCGCAGGTTGAAAAATAAAGCGCATAGTGTGGCGCGATCTAGTTTTGCTTAGTGCCAGTGCTGTATATAAAGCCATTGTACTGTGAGCATCGTGACCGCATGAATGATTCGCTTTCACCACCCCATCAACTTCTTGAACTAGAGCATCCATATCGGCACGTAGCGCAATTACCCCTTCTACTTCGCCAGGAATTTCAGCAATAAACCCATAATGACTAGGATAAGTAGTAATTTTTAGACCAGCTGCTGATAGTTTGTCCTGTAAATACGTAGAAGTCATTTTTTCTTGTCGGCTAGGTTCAGCAATAGCATGCAGTTCTGAATAGGTTTGAAGAATTTGTTCAGTAGTATCTTTAATGTATGCGATAGGATTGGTCATTCGTAATGCCTCCGATATTAAGCGTAATCTTGCTGCAGGAATTTTGAACTTCTAAAAAATAATTTTGTCTGCGCTCATAGAAAGGTCACGTCCGCTCATAGCGAGCGTATCTGCGCTCATAGAAAGGTCACGTCCGCTCATAGCGATTGTATTCGCGCTCATAGAAAGGTCGCGTCCGCTCATAGCGATTGTATTCGCGCTTATAGAAAGGTCACGTCCGCTCATAGCGAGCGTATCTGCGCTCATAGAAAGGTCACGTCCGCTCATAGCGATTGCATTTGCGCTCATAGAAAGGTCACGTCCGCTCATAGCGATTGCATTTGCGCTCATAGAAAGGTCACGTCCGCTCATAGCGATTGTATTCGCGCTCATAGAAAGGTCACGTCCGCTCATAGCGATTGCATTTGCGCTCATAGAAAGGTCACGTCCGCTCATAGCGATTGCATTTGCGCTCATAGAAAGGTCACGTCCGCTCATAGCGATTGCATTTGCGCTCATAGAAAGGTCACGTCCACTTATAGCGATTGCATTTGCGCTCATAGTAGGCTGTGTCCCATCTTCTCTTACCTATTATTGTGCGGTTTGACCTCCATCCACTGCTAAATTGACTCCTGTTATATAAGAGGCTTTATCTGAACATAGCCAAACCGCAGCCTGTGCCTGTTCTTCAGGACGCCCCATACGTCCCATAGGAATACTGTTTTCCATAAATTTTGCTTGTTCTGGCACTTCATTGGCCCATGCTTCTACAGCAGGTGTCAGGGTCATGCCTGGACAAATGGAGTTTACACGTATCCCTTTTTTCCCATATTCTAATGCGACTGATTTAGTCATACCGTTCACAGCCCATTTTGCTGCACTATAGGTGGCGAGATTTTCAGAGCCAAGCAAACCGGATGTGGAGGCTGTGTTGACAATGGCGCCACCCCCAGATTCTAACATGGCCGGTATTTGATGTTTTAGAGACAAATATAAACTAGTTTGAGTAATTTGAATACAACGATCCTAGTCGGAAGTATCGGTTTCTGCAATTGGTTTTGAAGGAGCGCCGATTCCTGCATTGTTATGCGCCCAATCTAAGCGCCCGTAATGTTTAACGGTCTGTTTTACTAGATCAATAACTTCTTGTTCTATTGCCACGTTACATCGAATAAAGAGCGCATCTCCACCAAGTTCTTTGACAAGACGGACAGTTTCGTTCCCAGCTTCTTCATTGATATCTGAAACGACAACTTTTGCTCCTTCTTCTGCAAATGCAAGTGCACTTTGACGCCCGATCCCACTACCTGCTGCTGTAATAATCCCAACTTTATCCTGCATAAGTGAACCCAATATAATCTACCTCCTTTATGTGTTACTAGTAGTATTCTATATCCATTACTCGAATCCTTCTGTTGGCGAAATACTTTTCACTATAACGGTGAGCATAGAATATTTTTAAGGCAATTATACATATAGAATGGTAAAATGAATTATTATATTCAGGATGAAACGAATAAAAAGGAATAGGTGTACAATATGAGTTTATTAACAGTAAAAAATATAAGTCATGGTTTTGGCGATCGTGCTATTTTTGATGATGTGTCTTTTCGTTTATTATCAGGTGAACATATCGGATTAGTTGGTGCAAATGGCGAAGGAAAATCTACATTTATGAATATTATTACACATAAATTAGAGCCTGACGCAGGAACAGTTACATGGTCTAAGCGTGTACGAATTGGTTATTTGGATCAGCATGCAGTATTGAAGCAAGGGTTGTCCATTCGTGATGTATTGCGTACTGCATTTCAGTATTTATATGATATGGAAACAGAAATGAATGAGTTATTTGCGAAGATGGTCGAAGTAGAGCCAGACGAATTGGAAAGTCTTTTAGAAGAGACGGGACAAATTCAAGACTCCCTAGAGCAAAGTGGCTTTTATATGATTGATGCTAAAGTGGAAGAAGTGGCGAATGGTTTAGGATTGAATGAATTTGGATTGGATACTGACGTAAATGCGCTGAGTGGGGGACAACGGACGAAAGTATTACTTGCGAAATTATTGCTTGAAAAACCAGATATTTTATTACTTGACGAGCCAACAAACTATTTAGACGTCGAGCATATTGAATGGTTACGCACATATTTGCAGGAATACCCCGGCGCTTTTATATTGATTTCACATGACATACCATTTTTAAATAGTGTAGTGAATTTGATTTATCATATGGAAAATCAACAAATCAATCGTTACCCAGGAGACTATGATGAGTTCTTGCGTGTTCATGAAATGAAGCAACAACAAGTAGAAGCGGCGTATAAAAAACAACAAAAAGAAATTGCCAATCTGAAAGACTTTGTTGCACGTAATAAAGCAAATGCAGCAACGAGTCGTATGGCGATGTCTCGTCAAAAGAAACTGGACAAGATGGATGTTATCGAACTAGATTCAGAAAAGCCAAAGCCGCATTTTGATTTTAAAACAGCAAGAACTCCCGGGAAATACTTATTCGAAACGACAGATCTAGTAATAGGCTATGAAGATCCGCTTTCACAACCACTCAATTTAGTAATGGAAAGAGGACAAAAAATTGCCTTAGCTGGGGCCAATGGGATTGGTAAAACTACGTTACTTAAAAGCCTTTTAGGTGAAATTCCTGCACTATCAGGAAAAGTGGAGCGAGGAGAGCATCTTTCCATTGGATATTTTGAGCAAGAATTGAAAGCAGATACCGATAATACATGTCTTGAAGAAATATGGGCTGAATTTCCACACTTTGCACAGTATGAAGTACGCGCAGCTTTAGCACGTGTCGGTTTAACTACAAAGCATATCGAAAGTAAAGTGAAGGTTCTGAGTGGGGGAGAGCGGGCCAAAGTTCGTCTTTGTAAACTCGTCAATTCCGAAACGAACTTATTAGTATTGGATGAGCCGACGAACCATTTGGATTACGATGCAAAAGAAGAGTTGAAACGGGCATTAAAAGAATATAAAGGGAGTATCCTCCTCATATCACACGAACCAGATTTTTATGAAGGTGTTGTGTCGACGATTTGGAATGGTGAAACTTGGACGACTAAAATGTTCTAATTTGTTTCACGTGAAACAAAACACTTCCAACCGAATAAAAGGTTGGAAGTGTTTACGTTTAGTCACGCATTTCTAAATAAGAAAGTGAGACTTTTAAGTTGGCATTGCGAATACGAATATCATTCAATAAGTCTTGATCTTTCGTATCGGTTTTGCTGCGAATCGCAAATGTATACAAAATCATCGTTCCTAAGTTTGTTGTTTCTACTTGGCGAAGCTGGAAGAATTCTGTTTTTTCTTCCAAAATATCATCAAATAAATTTTCGTGATTTAAATTTTCCGGAACAGTAACTTTCAAAATTTGTGTATCTTTTCCTTTACCATAATCGACTTTGTAAAGAAGGTAGAAGATCAAGCTAGCAAACACCGTTAGTGCGATAGCGAGTGGAAATTGGAATAAACCTGCTGTCATCCCTACACACAAACCAAAGAATATATAGGCTATGTCTTTTGCATTTGTTACAGCGCTTCTAAAACGAATAAGGGAAAATACTGCAAACAAACCGAAAGCAACACCGGCATTCCCGCTGACTACATTCATGACAACAGATACAACAACGCTCATCATAATAATCGTGTGAACGAAAGCTTGAGAATAACGTTCTCCTGTAAATGTAATTTGGTATACCTTTGTGATGATTAAACTAAGAACAGCCGCAAGTGCCATTGCAACAATACTCATCCACATCGTGGGTGTAGCTCCTTCTAGTCCATTAGATGAAAATAAGTTCGTGATCTGATCCATTTTCTATTCCTCCTATTATCGGTTCTTCCAATTGCTTCGGCTCCATATGTCCTTCAAGGGGTAAATCTTCTCCACTTAGCAATTCCATACTTGTACAGAACTTTGAAGCGCTACGTTGCTCACATTGTAACTCTTGTAAAATACGCGCTAACCAAAGTGGAACGCTATGATCTACTTTTACTTCTAGTACGACTAGATTTGGATCAATAAAGTGTTCTCCGTACGGGCCGTTTTCAATATGCAAATCTTCTTTCCGGCAACGTAAGTCAAAATCAAAAGTAATCCTCAACTCAGCATCATCTATTCCATGAAGTGCATGACGACTATAAGAGACGACCATTTCGGGGCGTAAATTATAAAATGTACGGAAATAGTCAATTTCTTTCATTACTTGTGGATTGGAAGTTTTGTAATTTGAGAGTCCTGATTGACCGTCTTCTTCTAAATATCGATAAGCCTCTCGAAGAGGTAATAGCATTCGGCGCTTGTTAACGACTTTTTTATGCTTTTGTTTTACTTCAAAAAATGCTGTGCTATCTAAATTAGCGTCATCGTATACACGTAAACGCAATTTCTGGCGGTAAGTTAATTTGTTTTTCGTTTCGAAGTAAATACCTTTTTCTGCATTATCGAAGTACAAGCTAGTCACAGAGTATCTACCGTCTATACCGTTCTTATCATTACGCATATTAGATCCAATCCGTTCAACGAGCTCTTCTTGTTGTTTGCGAGTGATTAAGTACTTTTGCTCTTTGCGGCTGAATATTTCAATCGCCATCTGTATCCACTCCTTCGCTCTGTTACTCAATAACTTAAGTATAACTGGTAGATATGAGGAAATAAGGAAGAGAACATTAGAAGATGATGAGAATTAGTAGTTTATGAATAGATAAAAGGGATAGTCCGGAAAATCAGTACTATCTGACTTTCCGGACTGTCCCTTTTTAGATAATGAGGTACTATATGTTATTTGTTGTTGAACATCTCCATAAACTTCTTCAAAGCAAATGAATGGTAGCTCCCTTTTTTCGTTACAATCCCAATTCTCCATAACAGTGGTGGCTCTTCTAACGGAACCATGCGAATTTGTTCATTAGAAAATTTTTCGGAAATCGATTGTGGGAGTAATGTAATTCCTAATTTTGCTGCTACGAGTTCGATGATTAAATCCCATTGTGAACTTTCATAAGAGACGGTTGGATTAAATCCTGCTTCTTTACAAGCACTAATAATATAGCGATGTAATGCAAAACTCTTAGAAAATAAAATAAGTTTTTCCTCTTTCAAGTCGGACAGTTTGACAGTTTCTTTCTTTGCAAATAAATGATCTTGATGAACGAAAACGAAAAATTTATCCGAAATAAATGGTTGGACATTAAAGATTTCTGTGTCTGTCGGAAGAACAATGATCCCTGCGTCGATTTGTCCTTTGTCTACTAATTCCTCGACTATTTTAGCGCCATGCTCATGAAGTTCTATTGTTATGTTAGGATAATTATTTTGTAAGTGTAAAGCGATTTGGGGAAAGAATAGTGTTCCTATCAGTGGGGGCATACCGATCTTAACCTCGCCTGCCACACCTTCCGTAAGCTCTTCTAAAAGAGTAGGAAGTTCAGAGACTAAGTTTTGAATTTGTTGAGCTTGTGAGTAGACGATCATCCCCGCATCAGTCAGTTGTAAAGTCCGAGTAGAGCGGTTAAAAAGAATGATATTTAACTCTTCTTCAAGCTTTTTCACGGATTTACTCAATGAAGGTTGGGACATATAAGAGTGCTCTGCAGCCTTTGTGAAACTTAGATAATCAGCTACTTTAATAAAAGCATTGAAATCTTTTAGATCCATTTGAATCCATCCTTCCTATCCGTTATTCCAGAAAAGAATACTATTCATTCTTTATATTCATTTTACATATAAGTCAGAACTATGTAAACTATTACTAAAGAGTTAGAGGAGGGTACGGTATGAGCAAAGTATACGATTCGTTTTTGAAAGCGATTTCAGATATTTCTGATGGAGATACTGTAATTGTAGGTGGATTTGGATTGTGCGGAATTCCGGAAAAGTCTATTGAAGCTCTGCGTGAAAGTGGAGTGAAGGATTTGACAATTGCTAGTAATAACTGCGGTACAGATGATCAGGGACTAGGGATTTTACTAGCGAATAAACAAATTAAGAAAATGATTGCTTCCTACGTAGGTGAGAATAAAACTTTTGAAAAACAATTTCTTAATGGAGAATTGGAAGTAGAACTCAGCCCACAAGGTACGTTGGCAGAACGAATTAGGGCAGGTGGCGCAGGAATTCCAGGGTTCTATACTGCGACAGGCGTCGGCACTCCGATTGCGGAAGGTAAAGAAACAAAAGAATTCGATGGAAAAACTTATTTGCTTGAAGAAGGCATTGTCGGAGACTATGCATTAGTGAAAGCATGGAAAGCTGATACGCTCGGCAACTTAGTTTATCGCAAGACCGCTAGAAACTTTAATCCGCTTGCAGCCATGGCGGGTAAGATCACTATTGCAGAAGTAGAAGAAATCGTAGAACCAGGTGAGCTGAAGCCTGAAGAGATTGATACACCAGGCGTTTATGTACAACGCGTCTTACTCGGGAAGGACTATGTAAAGCCGATTGAACGTTTGACTGTGAGAAAAGCGTAGACAAAGGAGATGACTAAGATGGATACTCGATTGACAATCGTGAAACGTGCAGTGAAAGAAATACAGGACGGTATGAACGTAAATTTAGGAATTGGTATGCCAACATTGGTAGCTAATGAAATTCCTGAAGATGTCACTGTTTTATTGCAGTCGGAAAATGGCTTGCTCGGCATTGGACCGTATCCGATTGAAGGGCAGGAAGATGCGGATTTAATCAATGCGGGAAAAGAAACGATTACTACTGTTCCAGGATCTTCATTTTTTGATAGTGCAGAATCGTTTGCGATGATTCGGGGTGGACATATCGACCTTGCTATCCTCGGAGGAATGGAAGTTTCTGAACAAGGGGATTTAGCCAACTGGATGATTCCAGGAAAGATGGTTAAAGGAATGGGCGGCGCTATGGATTTAGTAGTGGGTGCTAAACGTGTCGTTGTTATTATGGATCATGTCAGTAAGCACGGCGAATCGAAAGTGAAGAAAGTTTGCGAATTGCCGCTGACCGGCTTAAAAGTCGTTGATCGGCTAATTACTGACTTAGCGGTGTTTGATTTTACAGATGAGGGGATGGTGCTTGTAGAGACATCTCTAGGCGTGACTGTAGAAGAAGTGAGAGAGAAAACAGAAGCGTCTTTTACCGTTTCTGATGAGTTTATACAAAAGTGATAGAAAGAACTAGCACAAAGTTTTAATTTTGGGGCTGTCCAGAAAGTCAGCAGCGTCTGATTTTCCAGACAGTTCTTTTCTTATGAAGATGAATCATTTGATGGGTTAACGTTTCTGAAGGTTTAGTGTTCAGTGGAATTAGCTTGGTGGGAGACGCGGTGAACTGGGTATATGTACTCCTAACGCTTCACTTTTGCCGTTCTGAACTATTTAATAAAAATACTTAAAATGGGAGGAGAAGTGTATGGAAGAAATTGCAGTAATAGGATGTGGGACGATGGGGCATTCTATTGCGTTAAGCGCTGCATGGGCGGGCTATGAGGTAACATTGTATGGAATTTCTACTGAAGAATTAGAACAAGCGATGATTAGTATTGAAAATAAGTTGCACGTACTGATAGCTAATGATTTACTGACAGATGGTGAGTTACTGACGGTGCGCAATAAGATAAAAGCAGTTACGACGATAGAGGAGGCTGTGAAAGGCGCTACTTTCGTAATCGAAGCTGTGCCGGAGCAGCTCGTGCTAAAGCAACAAATCTTTAAGCAGTTGGATGATCTTTGTGACTCTTCCGTAATATTAGCGAGCAATACATCTGCAATCAGTCCAACGGCTATTGCCGCAGAAACAAATTATCCCGAGCGAACAGTCATTACACACTTTTGGCATCCGGCACATCTAATTCCTTTAGTGGAAATCGTCCGTGGAGCACAAACGAATGATTCAACAGTTGAACGATCCATAGCATTAATGAATGAGTGGAATAAAAAGCCGATTGAAGTTAAAAAGGAAGCACCTGGCTTTGTAGGAAACCGATTGCAGTTTGCTTTATTACGTGAAGCACAGCATATTTTAGAAGAAGGAATCGCTACGAAAGAAGATATTGACGCTGCTGTCCGTTTTAGTATTGGCAGGAGATTGCCGATCACAGGTCCTTTGTTGTCGGCTGATATGGGTGGCTTAGATGTATATTCTGACATATCAAACTATCTATATAAAGACTTATCAACCGCCACAAATTCTGCGCCTAGTTTGGATACTTTAGTAGAGAACGGGAAGCTAGGCAGTAAAACCGGCGAAGGCTATTATCAATGGGATGCTATGTTTACAGAGAAAATGAATACGAAGCGGGAAAACGAGCTGATTTACTACGTTAAAAAGGATAGAGAGTTATAAAGCACGCTGGAACTCCTGAAGCAGGATAGTTCCGGCGTTATTTCTTTAGCAGTAAATAGCAAAAGTAAGGAGCACCGATTAACGACACGATGATCCCTGCTGGAATTCCGCTGGGCTCTAACATATTTCGACCAATCGTATCAGCGAGCAGTAATAGAAAACTCCCAAGCAACAATGCAATAGGCAAATTCATGCGATGTCGAGGACCAATTATTGATTTAGCAATGTGGGGTGCCATTAATCCGATAAACGCGATACTACCTGTGACAGAAACCGCTGATGCAGCTAAAGCGACTGCCGTTAATAGTAAAACTATACGCTCGCGTTCAATGGAAACTCCGATACCTGTAGCGATGGCTTCACTCAAACCGAGCATGTCCAAGCGGTAAGCTTTATATAATGCAAACGGGATCAATACGAGCAACCAGGGAAGAAGAGCCCAAATATAAGGCCAATCCGTTCCCCAAATGTTTCCTGCGATCCAACGTGAAATAAATTCTACTTTGTCCTGCTTAGCAGAAGAAGTAAGGACGATCATTACACCTGACAGAGCCATAGAGAAACCTATACCGACTAACACAAGACGCATAGGCTGCAGTCCTGTTTTGCGGCTATAAGCAAATAGATAAATCAGAAGAGAAGTAAGTATAGCCCCGATAAAACCGACAATAGGCAGGACGAAGTTGAAAGCCCCTGACTCGATCGGAACAAATAAAAAGAAAATCGCAATCGCAACTCCGGCTCCCGAATTAATACCGATGATGCCTGGATCAGCTAAATCATTTCGCGTAATTCCTTGTAAGATTGCCCCCGACAGTGCCAAGGCTGCCCCTGCTAATACCGTAATAATAATCCGCGGAAGGCGTATCGAAAATAATACAAATTCTTCTTTGAACGTTCCCTGTCCGAGGAGCGTAGGCAACAAGCGATTCCATTCAATAGAAGCGTATCCAAGTCCAGAAGCGATAATAGCCAACAAAACAATCAATCCGAGTAAACTACCGACGAGAATGCGTTGTTTTTTTCGAATATGCGGTAGAATCATGAGAATGCACGACCTCCTTTACGAACGATTAAAAGAAAGAATGGCAATCCGATGACTGCGATTAATGCGGCGACAGGTGTTTCATAGGGAGCCTGCAACATACGACCGATTGTATCTGCCACTAACATGAAAATGGCGCCGGTAATTGCGGAAATAGGAATGATAAAACGATAGTCAGTGCCGACGATAGCGCGAACAATATGTGGAATCATTAATCCTACAAAAGCCAAGTTACCCGCTAATGCCACTGCAGCACCTGCTAATAAAATAATGACTATAAATAAAGTCACTTTTACTTTACCGGTATTTTGTCCAAGTCCAATTGCTACTTCTTCATTCAGACTGAGTAATGTTAACTGACGAGATAACAAGAGAGCGATGAAAATACCTATGCCAATTACTGGTACAATCGTCTGCAATTGTCCCCAAGACGTACCGATCAATCCCCCGGCAGTCCACATGGCAACATCTTTGGATATCTTAAAGTACAAACCTACACCTTGTGCAATAGCGAAAAGGAATGTAGAGATCGCAGCACCGGCAAGTACGAGTCGAATCGGTGCGAAGCCGCCACGCTTAACGGAGGCAATACCAAAGACCATCAGTGCACCTACTGCAGAACCGATGAAGCAAGCGATCATAATGCCGAAATAATTGACTGCAGGTGCGAAGGCGAGCGTAATCGCCAAGGCGGCATTTGCGCCAGCGGTCAACCCTAGTAAACCAGGATCGGCTAAAGGGTTCCGAGTCATTCCTTGCATAATAGCACCTGAAACAGCTAATGCAGCGCCTACCAACATAGCTCCTATTTCACGTGGTAAACGGATCTCTTGTAAAATTAAAATGTTTTCCTTACTACTTCCTGTCAACGACAGCCAAACATCTTGCCATGAAGTGTGAGCGGCACCAAGCTTCATAGCGAATGAAAAGCAAATAAATAAAAGTAAAATAGAGGCCAGCAGTTTACCGCCGAAAGGAATGCCTTTTCTAACAAGTCGTTCTTTCATAAAGATCCGCTCCTTTCCCTTCATAGAAAAAGGGAGGCTCCTATAGAAGGGCTCCCTTTTTCGATTAGTTAGTTTCTAGAAAACTTTTGATGAAAAAGTCTAATTGGTTATCAAGTGTATAAGCATCGTTGAAAGAGAACTCTGCTGTATTCACTTGAAAGACCTGATCGTTTTTAACTGCCGGAATATTTTTATACGTTTCTGTTTCTAGGAAGGAGTTATCTCCTGCATCATTTTTACTGAGGATGACATAATCTCCTGCAAACTCAGGTAATACTTCTGCAGACAGTGCATAATATCCATCTTTTGAAGTCATTTCTTTTACTTTATCAGGCATAGCGAGCTTCATTTCTTGATATAGAATTTCCGTACCTCTTCCCCAATTATCTCCAAAGACGTAAATCTGCTTATCAAACTCTTCGATGACAGAGACGGTCGTTTCTTCACCAATTTTGGCTTTAATCTCTTCGCCTGCTTGCTGGGCACGTTTTTTGAATTGTTCTACCCAGTCTTTCGCTTCCTGTTCTTTATTCAATAACTTACCGATTTCGATTTGCTGTGTTAAGTAATCTACTTTTCCGTACGTATACGTAACAGTAGGGGCAATTTCTTTTAGCTTCTCAATGTTCTTAATAGTGGAAAGACCAATGATTAAGTCAGGTTCAAGTTCAATGATTTTTTCGATATTTTCATCGGATACTTCTTCTACATCTTTTAAAAAGGAGTCAAAGCTCGGATTATCTTTAGACCATGATTCTGCCCCTACTAATGGAACACCGAATTTATGTACGGTGCCTGCGTAACTAGACAAGACGACTACACGCTGAGGGTTGGCAGGTACTTCTACTGGTCCATCCTCGGATTCATATGTAATAGTTCCGCTAGTTCCTTCCTCTTTACTAGGTGTATCGGTTTTTGTAGTCTCTTCTTGTTTATTGCCGCAAGCTGCTAATGCAAATACAAATAGCAGAAGGGCAGGTAGGATTAATTTTTTCATAGGTTGTTCGTCTCCTTTAGTAAATCATATGTAATACACATCGGCTTACCGGTACGAGGATCGCTTCCGATTTCTGCATCAATCCGAAACACTTGGCGTAATATATCCGGTCTAATGACTTCATCGCACTTTCCTGCGCGTACAACTTCTCCGTCTTTCATCGCAATGATAAAGTCTGCAAAGCGGGCTGCTTGATTTAAATCATGCAATACCATAACGATCGTGCGTTGTTGTTCAGTATTCAGTTTTTGCAAAAGCTCCAACACTTCCAACTGATGGGCCATATCTAAATAAGTCGTTGGTTCGTCTAGAAAGATAATATCTGTTTCCTGTGCAAGCGCCATAGCGATCCAGACACGTTGACGCTGACCGCCAGAGAGTGCATCGACCGGACGATATTTGAAGTCGATTGTATTGGTAACTTCAAGAGCCCAGTCAATCACTTCCATATCACGCGCTGTGAGGCGTCCCATTGCGTTCTGATAAGGAAATCTCCCATAAGATACTAACTCTCCAACCGTTAATCCACTAGCTGCTTCTTGTGTCTGAGGGAGGATAGCTAATTTCTGGGCCAGTTGTTTCGTCTTGTGTTTTACAATACTTCCACCATCTAATAGAACAGTTCCGGATTGATGAGGAATTAAGCGAGTCACAGCTTTGAGGAAAGTAGACTTGCCACAGCCATTTGCGCCGATAATAGCAGTCACTTGCTGATCGGGTATGTGAACGGACAATCCTTTTACAATCAGTTGATCCCCATACGAGACTTGCAGATCTTCCGTATATAAACGAACCATTTTACGCACTCCCATCTTTACTAGAAAATAATCATTGATAATGATAATCGTTTTCAGTACAATGAAAACTATAAATTGAAATGCGAATAAAGTCAATTACTTTTTTAAAGGGGAAGAGACGATGAAATCAGAACAAGTAATGGATGTTACAATTATTGGCGGTGGGCCTGCTGGATTATATGCTGCGTTTTATAGTGGACTGCGGGAAATGAAGACAAAAATCATTGAATATCAGCCACAACTTGGAGGGAAAATTCATGTCTATCCGGAAAAAATGATTTGGGATATTGGAGGCATTACACCAGCCCCTGGAGAACAAGTGATTGAACGTTTAGTAGCACAGGGACTGACGTTCGACCCTGAAGTTGTGTTAAATGAGAAGATTGTTCAAATTAAAAAGACTGACGATCATCACTTTGCATTGTATGGAGCTTCGGGAACTATCCACTACAGTAAAACGATAATTTTAGCTACTGGTACAGGTATACTGAATCCCCAAAAGATTGAAGTAGAAGGTGCGGAACGTTTTGAAGTAACGAATTTAAACTACACAGTGAAATCGCTGGGGCGTTTTAAAGGAAAAACAGTACTTATTTCAGGTGGTGGCAATGCGGCAATCGACTGGGCAAATGAGTTGCAACCTATTGCTGATAAAGTGTATTTAACGTATCGAAAAGATAGATTGAATGGTCACGAAGCACAGGTAAGACAATTAGTGGAGAGTGGTGTCGAATGTCATTTCAATACGACAATCACTAGGTTCATCGCGTCTGAAGATCATAGCGTAATTGAGAAAGTAGAGTTGCAGCGACATGAAGATCAAGAAGATGTAACGATAGCGGTAGATGAGGTGATTATCAATCACGGATATGAACGGGATACGTCATTAATTGGCGATCAGCAATTGGGAATAAAATTAACAGAACGTAATCAGATTGCGGGAACTTGTACGAGTGCTACATCGATTCCCGGAGTATATGCAGCTGGAGATATATTGAGCCATGACGGGAAGCTACATCTAATCGCAGGTGCTTTCCAAGATGCAGCGAACGCTGTGAACTGTGCGAAGACTTATATTGATCCCGAAGCCAATGAGCGGGGAATGGTGTCATCTCACAATGAATTATTTAAAGATCGAAATAAGGAATTAGTAAAACAAATAATTTACAAATGAGTTTGACTATGTCGATTGGATGGAGTGACGCTGACTTATAGTGTCATGCGGCTTGCGCTTCCAGACGATACGCTTTCCGGAGGGGACGCGGTGGACCGTCAAGCGCTGCGAGTTACACCTGTCGCCCTGATCCTCTCGGAGTCGATCGTCTTCCAGCTTCAGCCGTACTTAGTGTGTGCAAGACAGTTTGATCACTCTTTGTAGATGGTGAAAACCAAATAGGCTTGTATGATACAATGCGACCGTTTTTGAAGTTAAAAAGCAGCGAAGTGTTGTTAGCTACTATGACTGTTTGATAAACTGAGTGGAAAAAGAAATTACTCTATATGCATTTAGTCAGGCAATCCAAAGCTCCACCCACACTGTTCAGGAAACGGAACTTACCACACTCTATTTCTGGACGAACACGAACTGACTTCCCGACACAAAGTCAAGGATTCTCCCGGAAGAACCGGCGACTCCTGGAGGATCAGGACGACAGGCGTAATCGCCAACGTACTTCTGGCGAGTCCGCCGCGTCCCCTCAGGAAAGCGTCCGGTTCTGTAGGGAGAATCCTCACACGTATACTATTTTTCTGCACTGTACAGGAGAATTCATTTATCCACTCCAACTTCTGAACGAACACCATTTTGCGTCACCACACTGAATAATCAACAAGCTTAAATTTGAAATAAAGAAAACTACCGCATGGAGGTAAAAGACCCTTCATACGATAGTAGAGTACTCCTATATTCAGATCCTCTTGGCCGAGTATTTACGTTGTTTGTAATCGTTCCAATCTTTTCTTTATATCTTGTCGCCAAACATCTGCCAGCGCATCCACTGCGATAATTTGTTCGTGTCCTTCAATATCACGCGGACGCTGAAAATATACTTCATTTGCATAGAGAATAGTCACTCTGTGTGGATCGCGTGATTCTAAAGAAATCGAAGAATCAGAGTGTACATGACCTTCCTCCAGCACACGGCATAAAAACCCTGTAAAACCGGTCTCAATCATTCGCTTCATCAGACGGGGCAATCCCGTTCGTTGATTTATCGTGCTACAAGGAACCCGCCCTTGTGTCACTTGAATGAGCGCTTCACCTACACGAAACACGTCTCCGATACATACATCTTGCTCAAGCATCCCTTCCACAGTCAGATTCTCTCCGAAAGTAGCGGATGGCAACAGACAATCGAATTCCTTTTCCCATAGTGGATAATGCTCTTGAGAATATATACAAACGGCTCGGTCAGGACCTCCATGATGCTTCGTATCAGCAATTCCATCTCCTATAAAACCGTCAACTGAGAGAAAGGCTCCGGACGAAGACTGCTTAGCTATGGCGCTAATAAATTCCTTCCCTTTGGTAGTCTGTAATGTACGGGGCAAACCAATAGACAACGTTCGGATCGTAGGTGTATCTTCCAATGAAATCCCTTCTTTCAATGAGTAAATTAGATACACCAAGTATACAGCAGCCGAATATAATATGCATTCCTATATAGCCACAACTACAAGCCAAAAGACGTGAACAAACAGTACGACAATATAAAGAAATAAAGCAGTTGTCATGGAAAGTCGTAACCAAATGCCGGAATTACTAATGGTGACAATATATAAAAGCAATAGCGGTAGTCCTAATTTAATAATATAAAACAATAGAATGCTTTGATTGTACAAAACAGCTATTAAGGGGTTCGCTTCTTGTATATGACCAAAACGCAGCCCGTAATCGGTAAAAACAGCATCAACTAAACATAAACAGGCTAGTAAGAAGCCGGCATACAATAATCTGCTCTGTTGAACAGGAAAGTCTTTTACAGTATTCATTTTATTTACTCCTCGCACACGTTGTAAATAGATAGGTTGTGATAAAAAAGAATGCTTTATACAACGGAATGAATTTATTGACAACCTTTCTGTAACCTTTTATACTAGAAAATGCTTTAACGATTAAAGTATTCGATGTCTAAAATAGATATAGGAGGTTGACCGGTGAAAGAAGAAAAAGAACTGTTTTCCCATTTTGAAGAATTGTTCTGGCAAGTGACACGAAGTATGGGAAAGGTGTGGAGAGAGATCTTTGATGAACACTTTCCGGGTTCGCAATCTCATTTAGTTTTTATGCTGGAACGTCGTGGCAGACTACGTATGTCAGAATTAGCAGAAGCACTTCAACTTACAGCGGGGGCAGTTACGAGCGCTTCAGATAAGTTGATCGAACATGGGTATGTAAGTAGAACACGAGATGAAAAAGACCGTCGTGTAGTGTATCTCGACATCACAGAGAAGGGGTGCGACACGATGCAGGAATTGAGAATGAAAGGCCGCAAAAAGATGAAGAGTGTGTTTGCGCATATGTCTGAAGAAGATTTGCAACGATGTATTCAGATCTTTGAGCAGGCGACAGATGTATTGACTACAGGGAGAAAGGATAGCGATGTATGAACCATTTAAATGACAAACAAAAAGTAACCATTATGATCGCTATTATGACTGCCATGTTTTTCTCAGCGATCAATCAAACAATTATCGGGGTGGCGATGCCAAGAATTATTGCGACACTTGGCGGCTTAGATTATTACACATGGGTTATTACGATTTACTTACTAACGATGGCCGTAGCAACAATTTTGGTAGGAAAACTTTCCGATATTTATGGACGAAAACCATTTTTATTAGGTGGTATTGGAATTTTTGTAATTGGAGCATTTTTATCTGGTCTGTCCACAGATATTTTTCAATTAATTATTTACCGCGGAATTACAGGTATTGGCGCCGGAATGATCATGTCGACAGCGTTTACGGCAGTCGGAGATTTGTATCTGCCGCGTGAACGCGCAAAGTGGACAGGATTGATGAGCGGAATCTTCGGGATCTCTAGTGTTCTCGGTCCATTAATGGGTGGATATATCGTGGATCATCTCGATTGGCATTGGGTGTTTTGGGTGTTCCTCCCACTCGGCGTGATTGCGTTTGCGATGATATTTAAATTATTTCCAAAAGTGCCACGACGTGAAGGAGAGTCAATTGACTATTTCGGTTCGTTTTTCCTAACAGTGACCATTGTTGCTTTATTACTTGCGTTTAGTTTAGCAGGTGAGGGAGCAGGGAAATTCGCATGGTCTTCTTGGGAAATCATCGGTTTATTCGGTTTGACTGTCGTCAGTTTAGTGGCATTTATTATTACGGAAACAAAAGTAAAGACTCCTGTTCTCCCATTGTCATTATTTAAAAATGATATCGTAACGATTTCGAATCTCGCAGGTTTCTTACTAGGTATGGGAATGATGGGTGTGATGATCTACGCTCCATTTTTTATTCAAGGTGCGAAAGGAATCTCGCCAAGTGGTTCCGGTTTTATTATGATGCCGATGTCGATTGTCATGGTATTTGCAACTACATTTGCTGGAGGGTATATGACCAAGGTGGGGAAATATAAAGGCTTAGCAATTGCAGGTTTAAGTATTACTGCGATTGGAATCTTCTTATTATCCACGATTTCAATTAGCACTCCTATTTATCTGATGATCATTTACTTATGTATTATCGGTATCGGATTGGGTGCGAGTATGCCTGTTTTCTCCCTAACTGTGCAAAATGCAGTCAGTCTCCGTCAATTAGGAGTGGCATCTGCATCTTCTCAATTATTCCGGTCACTTGGAAATACGATGGGAATTGGAATTTTAGGGGCGGTCATGAGTTCGCAAATGGCGACCAAAATGAAAGCATTGTTTACAGGAAACGAGATGGGGGCTATTTCTCAATTGCCGCCTGAACAAGCTAAACAACTTACGGCACTTGCAGATCCTGAACTGTTATTGGATCAACCAGCACTTGATAACATTCAGGCTGGTCTCCCTGTGGAATTACAAAGCGCTGCAGCAGACATGATTGCGGCTGTCAAAGACGTATTCAGTGACGCACTCACAACCACGTTCTTTGTTGGAGCTTGTATTATGGTCGTAGCGGTAATTGTCGCATTCTTCTTGCGTGCGATTCCATTAGTTTCCGCAATGGATACAAAACCGAAAGTTTCGGAAAAAGAAGGAGAACCTTTACATTAATCGTGAGTTTTTCAAAGGACTGTCCAGAAAGTCAGTAGCAACTGACTTTCTGTGATGGTCTTTTTCTCATGAAAATCAGAAAACTCTTTACAGTTCGTATCGTTAGTTATTTGCATTTTTAGTAACAAACTACGTACATAGAATAGTCCATTGCTATCCAACGTTAAACACGATTGGTTGCAAAAAGAAAAGTAAACACGTATAGTACATTACAACAGTAATGTACTATATGACTAAAAGGCGGTGAAGTTCTTGCTTGCGATGGATGGAGAAAAACCAATTTATTTACAGATTGCTGAATGGCTGGAGAAAGAGATTATTGATGGAACGTTGAAAGCCGATGACAAGGTTTACTCGCAATATCAGTTGGCAGAACTTTTTACTATTAATCCGGCAACTGCTGGAAAGGGGTTGACGATTTTGTTGGATGCGGAACTTATTTATAAGAAACGTGGATTGGGAACATTTGTATCTCCGGATGCGCGGGAAAAGTTACTGGAAAAACGTAGAGGACTAACACTTCGTCGCATAATCCGGGAGTTGCTTGATGAAGCGCACTTGCTTGGCATAGAAGAACAACAATTATTTCAGCTAATACAATCAGAAGGAAAGGGGGGAGCATAATGGAGGTCATTACGCTACGTGATGTCACAAAAAAGTATAAATCATTCAAAGTGCTTGACCAAGTAACACTAACGATCCGTGAGAATGTGATCACTGGTTTGATTGGAAGAAATGGAGCAGGCAAGACCACACTCATGAAGATGGTGGCTGGTTTTACGAAAGAATCGAGTGGAGAGTTGCGTGTGTTCGGTGAGCGGCCTTTCAATAGTTTGGCTGTGTCTGCCAATATGATTTTTGTCGATGATCGAATGGGTTTTCCTGATGCGTTAACACTAGGAAATATTTTAGTAGAATGTGATCGATTTTATGAGAATTGGGACAATGAACTAGCTACACGCTTACTCGAGTATTTTGGCCTTCCCTTAACAGTAAAGCACCGCGTTCTATCTAAAGGAAAACAGAGTACATTCAACGCAGTCGTTGGAATTGCCGCACGTTGCTCATTAACAATGTTTGACGAACCGATTACAGGAATGGATTCTGCTACACGTAAAGACTTTTACCGAGCACTGCTAAAAGATTATATTACACACCCGCGCACGATTGTATTATCAAGTCACCATATCGAGGAAATGGAAGATTTATTGGAAGATATTTTATTGATCGACGGTAAGACAGTGGGATTCCACGGTCCAATTATAGAGTTACAAGAGAAGTTTTTATCTTTGCAAGGAAGATCCAGCATACTGGAAGCTCACGCCACTCGGTACGCTGTCGTTCATCGTTCTATGGAAGGTCCTGTCACAGAATGGATAGTAGACAATGAATACACTGAACAGGAGCTGAGTGACTTGAAACGAGCAGGCATCAACGTTTCAGCAGTCAGCGCGAGCGACGCATATTTGGCGATGACGGGACAGACGAAAGGGGGAGTCGATGATGTTTTCAACGCAATGGAGCGCAAATGAAATAGCAATGCGTCAATTTTTATTAAAATTAAACGGTAATATCGCCATATTTACAGTACTCATTGCATTGCAGATTATAAGCACGGTTTTCTTAAGTGGCGCCTCGACTTCCACATCCTCTTATTTGGACGGTCAAAATCCATTGTCATTTGACTTCAATACCATTTCGAACGATGGACAAGTAGGATTGATGTTGTTTTGGTCGATTATTATAGGCTTTTACTTAACATCCGCTGCACAGCGAAATGAATCATTTACGTTTGTTGCGAATCGTTTGACATTCCAATTAGCTAACTTTTATTTCTTTTGTGCTGCTGCTCTTTTTGGCGGTGTGACGACTATTTTACTCAGCTCGGTGATGAAAATTATTGCGATGTTGCAAGTGAATACAATCATGCAGGCGGACGGGATATTGTCTGCACCGCTTGACTTTTTATCACAGGTTTTCGTATTGAGTGCGTACAGCCTGCTGTTCATGTTGATAGCATATACAGTAGGTTCGCTCGTACAGTGGAACAAAGCATTTATCCTGCTATTGGCCTTGCTATGGATTGCCTTTACGCAGACCACATTTTTTTCTACAGGAGATAGTAGTAAAGGCGTTTTATACTTTTTCTATGGGGAGACGTCCATCCTGCTATTTACGTTGAAAGTTTTGCTGGCAGTCGCGATTTTATTCGGAAGCAGCTTTTGGGTCACCAATCGTTTGGAGGTGAGGAATCCATGATGATTTTTGCGGTTGGAGGCACTGTTTTGCTACTCCTAGCCATTTTAACTATTTTACTAGTTGTAAAAAGCGCTGGGAATTTGGGCATGAACAACAGTGTCCATAAGAAAGTGCTTGTTAGCTATTTGGCTTTACTTTTCATAGTGTTTATCGCAGCGGAAGTAATGGCGAAGACTATGGAGTTTGAACAGCTGACAGTTGTAGAAGGGAATTTATACGGTTTTGATGTCAGAGAAGCGATTGAGAAAGATTTACCAATTCCAAATCGGTTAATCGCAACGCAGCGCACGCATGAAATTGATGGGAAATTTACTATCCCGAACTTTCCGAAAGATGCTGTTATTTTAATTGAAAGAACGGCAGATCGGGACAATGTGATCGAAGAGACGGTATTTCGTCCTGAAATGATGGTAGAGTTTGATGGGATGGACGGTACATTTTATGATGTCTCTCATAAAATAAAAATAGAGTTGCCTGCTTGGGATAGTCATTCTATGTACGTTCCTATGCAACCACCCAATCATATTACGTACACGTTTTACCATGACTCCAATATAGTAAACCAGCTTTCGGGCAAACCTAGTTATGGCTATAATTCGGGTTCAGTTTCAGGGATGATGACTGTCTATTTAAAGGTGCCTGAATCGATCGAACTTGATTTGCCCCAATCGACAGATGAGTTTGAAAATTATACCATTGAAGTGTTGCCATGAAAAACTGTCAGCTACTCTATACGAGTCGGAACTGACCTAAAAAAATGAGACAAATAAAAACACCTTTCGTTGAAAATAGGGTATAGAACCTTATGGAATCAATGTGGAGGTGTTTTTTAATGAGTAGTTGTAGAGATAGTGTACGTGCTAGGATTCTCCCTGCAGAACCGGACGCTTTCCTGAGGGGACGCGGCGGACTCGCCAGAAGTGCGTGGCGATTACGCCTTTCGTCCTGATCCTCCAGGAGAATCCTTGAGTTTGTGTCAGGAGGTCAGTTGGTGTTCGTTCAGAAATTAGAGTGGGAAAAGTAAATCCTCCTGTGCAATGAAATAAAATAGTGCATCGTGTGAGGATTCTCTCTACAGAACCGGACGCTTTCCTGAGGGGACGCGGCGGACTCGCCAGAAGTGCATTGGCGATTACGCCTGTCGTCCTGATCCTCCAGGAGTCGCCGGTTCTTCCGGGAGAATCCTTGAGTTTGTGTCGGGAAGTCAGTTTGTGTTCGTCCAGAAGTTGGAGTGAGGTAAGTGACTTCTCCTTTGCAGTGCAGAAAAGTAGTGTACGTGCTAGGATTCTCCCAGCAGAACCGGACGCTTTCCTGAGGGTGCGCGGCGGACTCGCCAGTTCTTCCGGGAGAATCCTTGAGTTTGTGTCGGGAAGTCAGTTTGTGTTCGTCCAGAAGTAGAGTATGGTAAGCTCTACTTCCTGAACAGTGTGGGTGAAGCTTTGGATTGCCTGATTGAATACATATAGAGTCATTGCTTTTTTCACTCAGTTCGTCGAAACAGTCATAGTAGCTAGCAACACTTCACCGCTTTTCAACTTCAAAACGGTCGCATTGTATCAGACAAGTCTATTTAGTTGGTCTTTCACCACATACAAAGAATGATCGACCTGTCTTGCACACGCTAAGTTTCGGCTGAAGCTTACAGACGATCGACTCCGAGAGGATCAGGACGACAGGTGTAACTCGCAGTGCTTGACGATCCACCGCGTCCCCTCCGGAAAGCGTATCGTCTGGAAGCGCAAGCCGCAGGACTCTTCAAGTCAGCTTCACTCCATCTAATAAACGAACATGAAGTAGCAGACAAGCCCACGTATTTTTCACTACCTACAAAGAGTGATCAACCTGTCTTGCACACACTAAGTTTCGGCTGAAGCTGGAAGACGATCGACTCCGGGAGGATCAAGGACGACAGGTGTAACTCGCAGCGTACTTTTGCGAGGTCCACCGCGTCCCCTCCGGAAAGCGTATCGTCTGGAAGCGCAAGCCGAATGACTCTTCAAGTCCGCCTCACTAATTTCAGTATCCAAAACAAACTCGATTCACATTCCAACACGTAAATAACTAGAAACCGCTTACAAATTTTGCGTTGACAAATAGACAAGAAAACGCTTACTATGAGTTTAACGACTATATAACGACAAGTTTTAGAATTATCAAAAAATGGATGGAGTGAACACGAATGGAACAAAAAGAAAGAAAAGAAATAGGGATATGGTGGGCTATATTACCATTAACAATCATGATTTTAGTCATGGTAGTCACCGTAGTTAAACTAGAACAAGGTCCACACATGCCTTTAATCGTAGGAACTTCCATAGCTGCTCTAGTCGCTTGGCGTCATGGATTCTCTTGGAAAGAAATTGAGGAAATGATGTATAAAGGAATACGTCTCGCTTTACCGGCAGTCATCATCATCATGCTAGTCGGTCTGGTCATCGGTTCTTGGATGGGCGGCGGAGTAGTGGCTACGATGATTTTCTACGGCCTGAAAATCATTACACCATCTTGGTTTCTAGTGGCTATTGCTTTAATTTGTGCACTCGTTTCACTTGCCATCGGTAGTTCATGGTCCACTATGGCGACAATTGGTGTCGCTGGTATGGGGATTGGGTTAAGTATGGGAATTCCTGCAGGTATGGTAGCGGGAGCTGTTATATCAGGTGCTTACTTCGGAGATAAAATGTCTCCACTATCAGATACAACAAACCTTGCAGCAGGATTAACAGGCACAGATTTGTTCGATCATATTAAACATATGCTGTATACAACGATCCCTGGCTTGCTCATTGCACTAGGCGTGTTCACTTTTCTAGGACGTAAATTTGGATCGGGAGAAGCAGAACTAACATCTATCGCAAATACATCTCAAGTAATGCAAGATAGTTTTGTAATTTCTCCATGGTTACTGCTCGTACCTTTAGCAGTTATTGTAATGGTAGCTTTAAAAGTACCCGCCGTACCGGCATTAATTATCGGTATTGTTCTTGGATTTATTTCACATGTCACTCTTCAAGGTGGTACATTTGCGGATGCGCTAGATGCATTGCAGAGCGGTTTTGCTATTGAGACTGGCAACGAGCTAGTCGACAAGTTGTTTAATGGTGGCGGACTGGATTCCATGATGTATACGGTCTCTATGACACTTGTTGCGATGACATTTGGCGGGATTTTGGAGTATTCGGGCATGCTGCGTTCGATTATGAATCAATTATTGAAAGTCGTAAAGTCTACATCTTCTTTAATTATTTCAACAATTGGTGCTTGTGTCATGACGAATGCGACGTGTTCTGAACAGTATATCTCCATCGTTGTCCCTTCAAGAATGTTCAGTAAAGCTTATAAGGAAAAAGGATTGAATTCTAAAAACCTTTCACGCGCACTAGAAGATGGAGGAACACTGACGTCGGTGTTCATACCTTGGAATACTTGTGGTGTGTTCATATTTGGAACATTGGGAGTAAGTGTAGTAGAATATGGTCCCTACGCGATCTTGAATCTTGTCGTACCATTCATTTCCATTGTATATGCACTTACCGGCTTTTCTATCGTGAAGCTGACACCGGAAGAGATCGAGGAAATGAATGCAAAAGAAAAGAAATTGGATATGGAAGCTCAACTTGAATAGTACGTATAAAAAAAGAAAAGCGCGGGTTTCCGTAGCTTTTCTTTTTTTACTATAGGGGCAAGTGTAATTCGTAGATTGACCGTGGTCTACCTTGTGCATAGGTCATTTCTTCACCGACCGTTTTAATAAACTCGCAATCGCTCAGTTTTTTTATCGTACGTTCTGCTGTTCTTCGGGACACGCCTAAATAATTCGCCAAGTCATTCGCGGAGAAGGGAGCAGCCTGTCTAAATTGATTGAACTGGATAAGCTTTGAAATGACGGCTGGACTTAATGTAGTGTTAGAACTGATTTCTAAAAGATGAGGTTCTTCAATCTTCATAGAAATGGCAGGCATACCTGTTGGTAGAGGACCGTGAAGTCGTTTCTTTTCATCCAACATATAGATCCCACTGTTTTTTGACTGTCTAGATAATTCGAGTGCGCTTGAAGCATTTGTACTAGCTTCCACAATCGTTTGTCCGCTACCAAACATTAGAGCGGAGATAGGAGATAAGGAATCGATCAATTGAATGAATTCTTCCGTTTGTAGAGCGAATTCTACCGAGCCGACTGTAGTATACAATAAAAATGTATCATCTTCTTGTACAGTCTGTGCGTGTAAAAATGTAGCTAGTCGTTCTATAGTGTCACTAGCAAATTCAGCTGGTTGATAAATTTTCAGTAAACCAACCGCAATTTTAGTCGCTTCACTTTTTTGTAACTGCGCTTGTTGGGCAGTATGTTCTAGCGCGCGGAGTATATTACTGACAGGATCAATCATTCGGAATGCAGGAATTCCAATCTTTTGTAATTGGTCGTAGACAGCATGAACACTCGTGACCGCCATTTTCGTTTGCCCGCTATTATAGTGTGAAACATGAAAATTCACGACAGTTTGTAAATCAGTTTCCGCATTCAGTTCATACATAGCGGGCTTTTTAATAATAGAAAGATGATTCATATCTTGCAAAACGTGCTCTACGTGGATTTTTTCTTTGCTATCAATAGAAAGTTCATGAATGGGTAGTTTTTTTTCTGAAGCTATATACAATAAAGTAACCGCAATTGTATTTTCATTTTGCTGAAGATAAAATGAAGGTATGGTCAATTGCTGAATGACTTTAGAAGAAGCTTCGTACGGCAAGGAGCCTGAAAATAAAATGGCGTGACAAGGTTTTAATTTTTCGAGCAGGTGAGGTGCTTCGCTCGGGTTCTCGTAACTGTAACAGTGAATACGAATGTCTTTAGGAAGTGTCATTGCTTCCGTTCGCAAACAAAACGCGGTTGATCCGACGAGTGCGATAGTAACTTTCATAAAATTCCTCCAATATCATTAGCGACTATTTAACGACAATGTTACAATAGGTTAGAACATTTGCCAATAAGAAAGGAAGATTATGCATGAAAATAACTGAAATAGAAATATTTGCGATCCGTTTACCTTTATATGAACCGTTTGTTATTAGCTATGCCACATATGATGATATGCCATCAATTATTGTTAAATTAACGACAGATACAGGTCATGTCGGATATGGAGAGTCCGTTGCAGATGACCATGTGACGGGAGAGAGTTGGGAAAGCACGTTTGCGGTTATTCAACATAAACTCGCACCACAACTAATTGGAGAAAATCCTAGCCGGTTTGAAAGAATACATGAAGTGATGAATAAGGCAATTACTGGAGTGCCTTCCGCAAAAGCCGCTCTTGATATTGCTTGTTTTGATGCAGTTGGAAAAGCGTACGGCGTGCCGGCATATGATTTACTGGGCGGCCGCTATCATGAGAAATTCCCTATTACGCATGTTTTAAGTATCGCATCACCTGAACATATGGCTCAAGAGGCCGCAGATCGTGTAGCGGCAGGATATAATTCATTAAAGATGAAAGTCGGTACAGACGCAAAAGAAGACGTGAAACGAATTCAAGCGGTACGTGAACGTGTAGGACAGGACATCGCCATTCGCGTAGACGTCAACCAAGGGTGGGTCAACAGTGCGACTACGTTACAAGCGATGAAGCAATTAGAAAGCTGTAATTTAGACTGGCTAGAGCAACCGGTAGTAGCTAACGATATCGATGGATTAGTAGAAGTGAAGTCAAAGACATCGACACCACTTATGGCAGATGAAGGATTAAAAGGAGTACGTGAAATGCGGGAAATTATCGCAAAACGTGCGGCCGACAAAGTAAATATTAAACTTATGAAGTGTGGCGGCATGTACCCTGCGAACAAACTGGCACATATGGCGGAGATGGCAGGAATTGAGTGTCAAGTAGGATCGATGGTCGAGTCGTCCGTCGGTTCAGCAGCAGGCTTCCATGTAGCATTCTCTAAAAAGATTATGACAAGTGTCGAACTGACCGGACCACTAAAGTTTAGTAAAGACGTCGGCAATCTGCAGTATGACGTGCCTTTCATTCAGCTCAATGAAAAGCCTGGGCTAGGAATTGATATCGATGAAAAAGTATTAGAAGAGTTGACTGTACGTAAAGAAAAGGTGACACGATGAGTAGACAAGCAATGCCAGAAACTATTTGCTTGCTGACAGAAGAGTGGCTTCCGGAAATTATGAAGTTGCAAGAAAAAGTGTTAGCAGCTCTTGAAACTCCTGAGCTTCTTCAACCTTTAACAGAAAAAGAGTTTTTATTCGTTCTTCAAGGCCACGGAATGATTGCCGGCGCATTTGTTAACGATCAACTCGTCGCTATACGGGCTATGTTAGATCCAGGAGAAGATGAGGAACATTTAGGTGTCGATGCGGGAGTATCAAAAGAACAACTGGCACATGTTTTGTACTCTGAAATTTCGGAAGTAGACCCGGCGTATAGAGGGCGGGGACTTCAAACAACTCTAGGGAAGTGGTTGATGGACTACGTAAATAAAGATCGCTATCACTATATTTGCGCGACTGTCGCACCATTTAATATACCTAGTCTGAAAGATAAATTTGCTCTTGGTTTACGAATTGTTGCCCTAAAAGTGAAGTATGGCAATAAGTTACGTTATATCTTTTTGAAAGATTTGCAGGCAACAACATCGACTGAAGTTTGTCAGGAACAACGCATAGTAATGGGTGATATTGAGCAACAACAACATGCACTTGTCGCTGGTTGGGTCGGCCGGCAGATAGAAAATATTGACGGGGAATGGTATGTCATCTACGTCAAGTAAGAGTGAGGATTGATTGTTTAAGTTTTGAAAAACATAACTAGAATGTTTCCTACAAGGTATATAACGAAACCTCGTAGGGAACGTTTTTTTAGTTTCTGTATCGTAAGTGTACATCCTCTATAGATACGTAAGTCTATGATAAAATTAGCATAGTACATTATGAAAGGTGGATATCGTTTATGAATCATTCATCAATTAAGCTCACTTCACTATCTTCAAAAGGAGGCTGTGGTTGTAAAATAGGGCCAGCCGATCTAGCTGAAGTACTACACACACTCCCACCAGGTCTTTCAGATCCTAACTTACTTGTCGGTCTTGATACGAGTGACGATGCGGGTGTATATAAAATAAATGACACGACGGCTATCGTTCAAACACTCGATTTTTTCACACCGATTGTCAATGATCCATATGACTTTGGTCAAGTAGCTGCGGCGAACGCAATTAGCGATGTGTACGCAATGGGAGGCAAGCCGATTACTGCTTTGAATATCGTAGCATTCCCCATTCATACATTGGAACGCAATATCCTAACTGAAATTTTACGTGGTGCAGGCGATAAATTAAAGGAAGCAGGCGCTGTATTGGTTGGCGGTCATTCGATTGATGACCCAGAACCTAAATTTGGTATGCAAGTAACCGGAACCGTACATCCAGACAAGATCCGTACAAATGCAGGTGCGAAGCCTGGAGATCGCTTACTTTTGACGAAGCCGATCGGTGTCGGCATTATGACAACTTCATTGAAAAACGGATTATTGACAGAAGACGAAGAAATCCTTGTGACAAAAGTGATGACAACGCTCAATAAAACAGCATCTGAAGTAATGGAAAACTATACGATCCATGCAGCGACAGATGTTACAGGGTTTGGCCTGCTGGGACATGCTTCGGAAATGGCAAAAGGAAGCGGGGTTTGTTTGCGCATAGACAATGAAAATGTACCCGTTCTACCACGTACGAGAGAGCTAGCAGAGGCAGGCTCTGTACCAGGAGGAACGAAAAATAACTATAAACACGTGGAAGACGTAGTGGATTATCCGGAATCACTGGATCAAATCGGTCGCTGGATTTTATGTGACGCAGTGACTTCAGGTGGTTTGCTAGTAGCAGTCGCAGGAGATGAAGCGGATCGTCTGCTCGCAGAGTTACGCGATGCAGGTGTCGATGCACATGTGATTGGGGACGTCACTGACGAACAGAATGGCAAAATAATCGTACGGTAAATCTAGGAAATGGGGAACGACATGGTACGAGATATTACATTGACAGATGCATTGGATTTACAGAAAGAACACGGACAAACTTTAGTTGATGTACGCTCGCCTAAAGAGTTTAAAGAAGCGACTATTCCAGGTAGTATCAATATCCCAATCTTTAACGATGAAGAGCGGGCAGAGGTTGGAACGCTTTATAAACAAGTAGGTAAAGAAGCTGCCATGGACCGGGGACTTGTCATTTTCTCGCAGAAATTGCCGGCCTTTATAGCGGAGTTTAGAAAAATTGATACACCTATCACTGTATTTTGTTGGCGTGGTGGGATGCGCAGTAAAACAGCGATGACAGTATTAGAATTGATGGGCATCCGCTCCAGTCGTATTAGCGGTGGGATCCATACTTATCGTCAATGGGTTATCGAACGTTTGCAGGAAAATTTCGCACCTCGATTACTCGTGTTAAACGGCTACACAGGAAGCGGTAAAACAAAGATTCTTCATAAGCTTATGGACGATGGATATCCAGTTATTGATTTAGAAGGGATGGCTGGTCATCGCGGATCGATCTTTGGACAAATTGGCGTCCAACCGAATAATCAAAAGAAATTTGAGTTATTGCTGGCAGACAAGCTGGTAGAATATGCTAACGAGCCGTATGTTTTCATCGAAGGAGAAAGTAAAAGAATCGGCCAAGTGCATATGCCGGAAAACTTATTCAAGAAAAAAGAACAGAGTCCACAATGGATTATTCAATTACCTGTATCTGTACGTGTGAAAGAAATTTTATCTGAATACAATCCAGAAAAACATCCAAAACAATTTTTAGAAGCTTTCTCTCGCATTCGCAAAAGAATTCATCAACCCGTTGCTATGCAAATACAAAAAGATCTTGAAAGTGGATATTTCGCAGAAGCGGTCGAACAATTACTGATCCATTATTACGATCCGCAATACGAGTATTCAGTTGCTCGTTTTACAAAAATTAGTGAACATGTAATTGAAGTGGATACCGTGCAAGAAGCGTATGAAGTATGTGTAAAAAGGTATAAAGAATTACAAAAGTGAAAGTGCAGTATTACGAACACATTTCGCTTTATAGTTCCCCGCTATCTTTTGTACTGCACAGCTTGGAATGCCGCGTAACGAACTCCCCAATGTCACCAATTGCGCTCATCTATTGTATATAATTATACAAACGTTGTACTAACTTAAAATAATGTTTGTATAATGGTTTGTCAATTAGCTAACTAGGGTATTTAATACAATACAATCAACTAGACTATCAACGAAAAAACTATAGAAAAGAGGATTTGCTATGATAGAGCTAAAAACAAACTTAGTCGGAAAAAAGGCGTTATTTGGTGACGCCAGTGCAGTACTGGGAGAACATGACATTACGATGGGGGGTAACTGGGATTTTGATCGCGGAAATTTCGACGCTATTTTAAATCAAGATGGTAGCGAGACAGTCTATTTGAGGTTACCGTTTGACGTTGTGGATGGAATGTTAGATGAAGATACTGCCATGATCGAGTTCGGCACACCTTTTATTATTAAACACGTAATCAATATCGGATTGGATGATGATGATAGCCCTGTTTTAGCAGCTGCCGGACTAGATCAGTTCCAATCTCCACAAGACAAAGATGCGCCTATTGTATATGACGAAAAGTGGGTAATTGAAGGAGAAGAGCGGATTGCGAAGTTTTCCGATCATGCAATCTTTATTGAACCATTTGTTTAATTATACGGATTAGCAAATAGATTTAAATAAAACCTCAACAACGCACGAAAAGCTATGTGCTTTTCATGTGTTGTTGAGGTTTACTTAGCGTGTGTTTAACAGATAAATATACGATTCGCTTCCGATTGAGTAAGATTGATATGATAAGATGGGTGAAGTATAAATTGATGATTCTGATATATAGAGAAAGAAGGGAATCGGATGTCCAGACAGCGAGAGTTTTCAATCTATACAAAATCCAAGGAAGCACAGCAACAACTATACAAACGCTCTTTACTTGTCGTAGTCATTTCCCAAATCTTCAGTGGTGCGGGACTTGCGGCTGGTATAACAGTAGGTGCGTTACTTATTCAAGACATGACAGGTAATGAGAGTTTAGCCGGCATGCCTATTGCGCTTTCTACATTTGGATCCGCCTTTTCAGCCTATTTAGTCGGCAGAATGTCACAGCGATACGGACGCAGGTATGGTTTAGGTGCTGGTTTTATTACAGGCGGGATTGGTGCATTTGGTGTCATCGGTGCGGCAGTAGCCGGAAATTTGATCTTCTTATTTATTTTTTTATTCATTTATGGAGCGGGTACGTCTTCCAATTTACAAGCGCGTTATGCCGGTACGGATTTGGCTGATGAGAAACAAAGAGCGACGGCAGTCAGTGTGTCCCTAGTGTCTACAACGATCGGAGCAGTAGCGGGGCCCAATTTAGTTTTGCCGATGGGGCGTGTAGCAGACTTTATTGGGATACCATCATTGACCGGTGTGTTTTTACTAGCTGCTGTGGCTTATATTTTATCTGGTGTAACTTTTCTTCTTTTCTTGCGGCCGGATCCATTGTTAGTGGCACGTGAAATAGAATTAGCTAAACAAAGAGAATATAAAAGCACGAAAGAAAGATCATCTGTCCATCATCATCAAGCAAATAAGATGGGGATTTGGGTAGGTGCCATCGTTCTCGTCTTATCGCATGGTGTAATGATAGCCATTATGACTATGACACCTGTTCATATGCAACATCATGGTGCGGCAATCTCAGGAATTGGCTTAGTCATTGGATTACATATCGCGGGTATGTATGTACCTTCAATTTTTACTGGTGTGCTAGTAGACCGGATCGGACGACCAGCCATGGTAATTGCGTCGGGTATTACGTTGGCGCTGGCAGGCATTCTTGCCGCATATGTGGCGGGTGGATCCGTATTTTGGATGTCTGTTTCACTTATTCTTCTTGGGGTAGGATGGAATTTCGGATTGATCAGTGGAACAGCTATTGTGATAGATTCGACAGATGTGCTGACGCGAGCAAAAATTCAAGGAAGTATTGACGTATTTGTTGCGCTGGCGGGTACAGTAGGTGGATTGGCTTCTGGAATGATCGTTGCATTCTCTGGGTTTTCCATGCTTAGTTTTCTGGGCACATATGTATCGCTTCTGCTGATCCCTTTAATTGTTTGGATGCGCTACAAACAAAGAAAAATGCCGATGCAAAGTATGTGAAATTTCGATTTTTGTTGAGTAATCATATGGTGCATAATCCATTTATTGATTTATTCAAAAGTGATCGACGGCAATTTAATGGAGTGAGGCTAACTTGAAGAGTCTTACGGCTTACGCTTCCAGACGATACGCTTTCCGGAGGGGGCGCGGTGGACCTCGCAAAAGTGCATTGCGAGTTACACCTGTCGCCCTGATCCTCCCGGAGTCGATCGTCCTCCAGCTTCAGCCGTACTTAGTGTATGCAATACAGTTTGATCACTCTTTAGGTGGTGAAAACCATGTAGAATTGTCTGATACAATCTGACCGTTTTTGAAGTTAGATAGTAGTGAAGTGTTGTTAGCTACTATGACTGTTTCGATGAACTGAGTGAAAAAATGACCCTATATACATTCAGTTAGCAAATCCAAAGCTTCACCACACTGTTTAGGAAGCAGAACTTACCATACTTAATTTCTGGACGAACACAAACTGGCTCCCCGACAAAAACTCAAGGATTCTCCCGGAAGAACCGGCGACTCCTGGAGGATCAGGGCGACAGGCATAATCGCCACGCACTTATGGCGAGTCTGCCGCGCCCCCTCAGGAAAGCGTCCGGTTCTGTAGGGAGAATCCTAACACGTACACTCATTTTCTGCACTTGACAGGAAGAGTAACTCACCCCCATTTCTGTTCGGAACTGAAGTTTGGCGATAAGCTCGATTGCTTTTCCGATGAAACATTTCTGTGTATGATAAAAATAACGACACAGAAAGTAGGGAATAGTATGTTTACACCTATTAATTATTCAAGCAATCCAAAAGAAAGATATGCACAACTCGCTTCCCAAATAGATGCATTATTACTTGGTGAACCGAATGTTTATGCGAATTTAAGCAATACATCCGCTGTCCTCAATCAGTTTTTTGACCGCATCAATTGGGTCGGATTTTATATAATGGATGGAGAAGAATTAGTGCTGGGCCCATTCCAAGGCTTGCCAGCATGTATTCGTATACCGCTTGGAAGAGGGGTGTGCGGTACGGTAGCGCAGACGAAAAAAGGATTAGTCGTACCAGATGTCAATGCATTTCCTGGACATATTGCGTGTGACGCCGCATCCCGTTCAGAAGTAGTCGTACCGCTTTTGAAAGATGGAGAAGTGTTCGGTGTACTTGATATCGATAGTCCGGAACTGGATCGTTTTAACGAAGATGATCTGGAAGGCTTGACGCAAGTAGTAACCGTATTGATGAAGCATTTGTAAGCGGCACGTACTAATTTTTATCTATAAAAAGCACGCTGAAGATCAAATCTCCAGCGTGCTTTTTTACATTCCTATAATCCATGTGATGAATATGACGATAATAGCGAGCGGAGCAAAATAACGTACAATTATTTTCCATAACGAGTGAAGAGCTGGATTCATTCGCAACTCTTCGGCTGTATCCTCTTTGGTCAATACAAAACCTGCAAATAACGACACAGCAAGCGCACCGATCGGCATAGCAATTCGACTCGTCAGAATATCTGCGAAATCAAATATAGAATTTCCAAAAATCTGTACATCTGATAATAAACCAAATGACAACGCGCTCGGAATTCCTACTAGAAAGATTAATCCTCCAAATACCCAAGAAGCTCTTTTTCTTCTATCATGCTTTTTACGAATTCCTGTAGAGACAACGATTTCTAACATAGCAATCGCTGAAGTAAGTGTCGCAAACAACAGAAGGAAGAAGAAAATGATTAAAAAGATACTACCGAATGGAATTTCATTGAAGATCGCAGGCAAAATAACGAAAATCAACCCAGGCCCAGCTGCAGGGGAGTGCCCTAATGCGAAGACGGCTGGAAAAATAACCAGTCCTGCTAAAATAGATATTCCTATATTCAATATGGAAACATTAAATGCTGATTGGCCTAACTTCTCTTCTTTTGAAAGATATGAAGCATAAGTCATCATGGCAGTAACACCTACACTTAAAGAGAAAAAGGCTTGGCCGAGAGCGACGAGAAATGTAGTCCCATTGAAATAGCTCCAATCAGGAACAAATAAAAATTTCACGCCTTCCATTGCGCCGTCCAAAGTTAAGGATCGAATGGCCAATACAATAAAGGATAAGAACAGTAAAGGCATAATCCAACGACTCGCCCGTTCAATTCCCCCGCGAATTCCACTTTGTACGATGAAGATTGTCAATGCCATAAATACTGCTTGTGCAAATAATACTTCCCAAGGATTCGCAATAGTTGAATTGAAAAGTTCACCGTAATCTAGACCGCCTAATGCAAATGTAAAAGCTCGAGCTAAATAGGATAAAATCCAGCCACCGACCACACTATAAAAGGACAAAATAATAAAAGAAGAAGCGAGTCCCATCCAGCCGACCCATCCCCAACTACGACCAGTAGATAGCTTTTTCAAAGAAGTCACCGCGTCGGCATGTCCTCTTCGACCAATGACGAACTCTGCTAGTAAAATAGGTAATCCAATCAATAACGTACAAATGATAAACAACAGCACAAATACGCTGCCGCCATTTGTTCCGGCCATATAAGGAAACTTCCAAATAGCACCTAAACCGATGGCGCTACCGGCAGCTGCTAGTACAAATCCAATCTTGGATGTCCATTGTTCACGCTGTTTCATATACATCCTCGTTTCTTAACAGTAAAAGTAAATTCACTAAATCCTATCATAATTTTTCGAAAAAAGCGATACCTATAAGGTTTACAGACAGTTTAGAAAACTCTGTTGCTTTAAAAATAACGGTAGCGTACTATTACATTTATAGAGATAAGGTAGCGACAAGAAGGGGTAGATGAAATGCAAGGCGATATGAAGAAGATATGGTACACCGTATTTGCGTTTGTATGTGCAGCTGGAGTATTTTTACTAAGTATGTTGTTTCAAAAGATGGCTTATTGGGGTGGTGGTCTGACATGGTATTGGTTGGGCGTCGTAGCGGCTTATGTGACCGGAGGAGTGGGAACGGTATTCATTCTATTAACACTAAAAATAGCAGAGCCTGAAAAGAAAACGTGGCTTTCTGTAGCACTCGTGTCATTGCGGGCTGTGGCAATTTTAGCGATAGGACTCGGTTTTTTATGGACCACGTTTATCGTGGCGGCAGGGATGTCTGGCATGTAAGTAAAGGGTAAGAAAACTGCTAGACATACATATAGTTTGAGAACTACCTAAACTAGACATAGTAGTCAAGCACATTTGTGAGAATATGTTTTTAAACAGATGGCGGCTATGGAGTCAATTGAAAAGAGAGAAATATATAGTAGCTGAAAAATCCGTTAGCCTGTCTTTTACAGACTAACGGATTTTTGCTGATATACGGTTATTACTAATGCATTATGATGTTATGGTAACTTGAAATGACTTTTTTAAATTCTATTCCCATCATTCGGTAGAAATGAATCGGCAAGTGAAGGCGCGTAATGAAAAAGTTCTTTCTCTGCGAGAGGTGAATTAGAAACTGACGAATTTAGAAAATCATCAGTTGAGTTCTTTATGCAGCAGCAGGGGTATCGCTTCAACAGAAGGCATCTATGGATCGTCTATCTCCCGCTGAAAAAGAGAACTTTGAAAATATGCTGAAGGAAATCAAAAGACTGCAACTGGCATTGCGTTTATTTGGATCTTATTACGACGAGCGTATACATTTACGGATGCCAAGTTTAGATGTATCGGATAAATCGTTAGTTGAGCGTGAGTGGTTGATGTCGGCAATGGATTATTACGGAGAAGTTTTTACAAAAGAACGATTGACCAATTTTCCAAGTGAGCCACCGAAGAAATATAAGAAAGAGCAATTAGTAGCCGTTCCTGATTATATACGAACGAAACGAGCATATGATGTAGCCGTTTTACGAGGAGATCAGGTGTCTGCACAGGAGTTGTTGCGAGTACAAAAAGGAATGGATCCAGAATTATTGAAGGATTTGGCGCACCCTCGTTATCAGGCTTTTGTACTGAGTGATTGTGTTGCAGAAGATCTCTTGTCCGAAAAGAAAGCGAATGCTTTTTTAGCAGCTGTAGAAGTGCCAACAGAGCAAGGAACTGTTTTTTACAATGACACGTTCGGCGGCAATCAAATGAACATCTACAGTTCCCAAACGTTATTTGAGCAGTTCTTTAAAGGAAAAGCAATCGATCGGATATTAGATGAGTTGGATTATGAGGAATTTGAAAAATTAAAGGCGCAGCAGAAACAAATGGAGCAACAGAAGGGGATAAATCAAAGAAGGAAATCATAAAGGAGTTGTATAAGTTGAAAATCAGTTGACAAGCAGAATCTGAATTTCCCGAATTTGATAGCCATGAACATGCTCGGGGATTTTTTAAAAATAAATACGGCGATAGTTTTGTAATGGCGACTCTGAAATGATTGGCGATGAAAAAATTTATTTTTATCACTTAATTTTGGACAGGCAGTACTATTTTGATGGTTTTAAAAAACTCAAAAAAGATAGGTTCATAACAGATTCATTGGAATTTATGAATAGTTATCAATCCATCGAAATTTTTGAAGATGGTAGGATATCACACGTGTTGATTAGCCATAATTATACAGGTTTCTGGTTATCAATCTCTGCTGCCACTCGAGTGTCTCTCTGATTTCCAAACGCCATTCAACTGGTAAGGCATCCCAAAGAAGCAGGCGCAAAAAGCCCGCGAAAGATAAGGGTTTACAGTAGGTTCCCTTGCCGCCTGGCGTATGAAGAAACTTGAGCAGAACATAGGCGATCAGGGCCGCGAACAACTGATTGAACACGGCATTTTCTTTCGTGCCGGTTCTATTCGGCACGAAAGAAAATGCTTCACCCAGCGGAAAAAGGACTCGATCGCCCAACGCGATTTATACATCTCGGCTACTTCTTCGGCGGTTACACCCATCAGGCTGGTGATCACGCTGATCGTTTTTCCTTCATAATCGGAAAACTGCACGACACGATGCCGGTTTTTCGTTTGTTTCTGCGGCGTGCCCAGTGTGCAGGTGAAGTCAGCGGTCACGTTGGATCCTTCAGGACGGCTGCCCTGAAGTGATTTCTTTCGGTTGAAATGGATATTGTCCTTCGGACGGAAGACAAAATCCTGGTCACTTTTGAGATACCGGTCTACTTTATCAATCGAAAAATACGCCCGGTCGCCAACCAAAATAAATCGTTCGTCTTCCAGCTCTTTTCCGATCGGGCCATCATGTTTCAATCCCGTCGTCTCCACCACATGAAGCGGCATACCCGTTTCATTCGTAAAGCCAACGTGCAGCTTGATGCCTGCCCGCTCTCCATGATAGAGCACCCAGGGAAGACGGTTTTTTCCGACTGTAATCGTCGTCGAATCAATCGACAGAAGGGCTTTTGGAAGTTTTAGCTTGCGGCGGGCTGCTCGGTTTAACTTGCCGATCACTGTTTCCATCACGCGCTTCATAATGGCGTAATCGAGTGTTTTCAAGTGCTTTGAAAGGGACGAGTGATCGACAGGAATCAGCCCGATGCTTTCACCGATATCCGCTGCATGACGAAGACTTTTCCATTCGTTCGCAGCCGAGTGTACCAGGTAGGAAAGAATCACGGCTACCGTGCATTTACGGGCTTTTTCCTCGTACTGAAACTCTTCCAGAATGGCTTGAAGCTCCTCTTCGGAAAGAAATTTTTGAATCAATGTCTCGAGCGTGGTATTCTTATTCATGAGAGATGACCTCGTTTCGTAAATGTTGGTTTGGACACTTACATTTTACAAGAGGCATCTCTTTTTTATGTATTAATTTGGAAGTATTTGGTTAATCAACACGCGTGTTAAAGAAATATTGTATACCGGTGGCATCCATAAAAACCAGGGTCTTATTTTAAGTGGACTCAAGTTCGCATTAAGTCAATAATACTTTAATTTTTTTCGTGTCGAAGTTTGCTTAGCGTATGTTTTCCGCGTTTAGTTGGTAGGACCCCATTCATACTGGATTTAATGGTGGAAGGTACTTTTTATGTATTTAGTGTTCAAATCTTTCAAAAAATGTTATTATGGAATTGTGGAAAAATAAAAATTGTAAGGAGTGGTAAAGTGAAGAATTTGCTTAAAACTTTTATTTTAGGACTAATAGTAATGTTAGTATTAAACATTACTTCGCCCGCATTCGCCAATCAAGCAGCATACCTACCTCTGAAACCATTGGATGATTTAAGTAGTGTCGAAAAACAGACCATCACAACCCACCTTGAGGAATTTAAATTAGATACAACTAAGAATAGTGAGAAATTATCTCATGCAAATAAACAAATTGCTATGAAGTCCTTAAAGAATATTGATAAAAACCTTATTTATGCAGATATTGTAAATGGAGAAAAAAATATAATACTAGGTACGGATAATAAAGATATATTTGTAGCTATCACGGATGAAATAATTGATGTGGTAGAGCGAGTTGGCGAATTTGACTTCCTGATTAATGGCGAATTAAATCACTTTGAAGTTACTATCAGTGATGATCCTGTCGGCGAACAAAAACTTTCTGGCTACGAATATAGTGTAATGGCAGCTCCTTGGATCTATAAATCAGAAAAGACAATCAATGTAAACGCTCAAAGAAACTTTGCAACTTATACAGCTGCTGTACTAGGTGGTATTTTGGGAACATACTTGGGTCCTGCGCTTGGTTTTGCTGCTTATGGTGTTATTGCTACAAGCCTAGGCGTAGGGGCCGCATACACTTATATAGCTGCTTCCGATTATCCAACGAATGTAGGTCAATCGGTTGTGAAAACTTACAGAGATGGTAATTATCCTACTTCTCGCTACAGGTTTATTTCACGTCACTATGCAGTTTATAAGGGTGCTCGGTATTACTTAGATACGACTACAACTTATCATAGTCCATGTACCGGATGCGGCGTGTAAATTAATGGCCATTTGAAGTGTGTCTTTTTATTAGTTGGAAATTTTAATTTCCAACTAAATAAATGAAAGCCAAATTTAAAATTAAGTAAAAGCCAGCGAAGCCAACTTTCCGCTGGCTTTTATAAGAAGAACTACTAATTATATGAATTTCTTGTTTTACCCCAACCCTGCTGTTATCGCAGAGGTGATTGGGAAGTAAGAAACGTTAAGATAAGGGCCGTTATCTTAACGTTTTATATAAGGCTAAAATCGAAATGTATTTGCTTTTGTGAATATAGGGGGTGTAAAAAATTAAGAAAAAAAGGAAATTCGAAAACTCTGAATGGAAATGGAGTATGATAGCTTCAATAGTATTTATCGGGGGTAGTATTGGAAGTCAAATCGTATTTTTTCCTGATATACCTTATTTACCTCCTGTATATGGTTTTTTGACTAGCGCTTTAATAATAATTACTATGAATGTAATTTACGTATTTTATAATAAAGCAAAAGGCAAAAAAAATAAAAACAATATTTAAGTTTTGCATTTCAGTTAGGCGGCAAACTGCGGGTTTAGACGCCTTCGGTCGCTAAACGTCACAAACGTTGTTTTGTGGTAGTCAATCCTAATTTGCGGTAGAGAAACGTAGTGAGCATAAGGAGTAAATTAGGATTGACTACCTTAATACCCCTAAACCCCCTAAACCCTCTTGGCACTGAAACAAACCCATGTTTGTTTCAGTGCCAAGAGGGAGCTCCCTCAAAATGTGAGGGGGAGTTTTTTTAGGGGGGCAAGTGAGAACTTCTCCCTTATGGTGTGGTAGCGCCATGGTCTGGTTCTTGTTTTTTTGCTCTTGGGGAAGCTGTCACGTTGGCTTGACAGACCCTTGCTTCTGAGCCCTCGACAGAGCCTCACCAATGAAATTGGTGTAGCCCGTGTGAGTGGTTTGCGGGCGGAGTAAAAGCAAGAACAGCTGCAATTACAACACCTAAAGCCATACCTTTTGTAAAGGTAAATTTTTCAAAGCGCGAATGTTTTCCCATTGTGAACCTTTGTACGCAGTAACCTTCATTCCGGCAGGACCTCGATCCAGTGTGTTAAACGTTCTTCAGTGATGTCGCCAGATTGTCAGTTTGAGCGAAAATTAGAAAACAAAATTAAACAATGATTGAGCAGAATGATAAGATTATCTCACTCATAGATTAAAAATGAACAATAATTATGCTTCAATCGGGAGCGATTGAAGCATAATTGAAAGCTCTATACCGAAATCGAGGGCGTTTGTCGCATACTCAAAAGGACAATTTCTCAACTTTGTTGTTGAGCAGTTGTCCTTTTGTTATTTCATCTTTTCTAACTTTATAGCAAACAACCTATAACCAATATTACAAATTTATTGCAATTATAACCAAAACACACTTTATATTAAATACATATAATATTTTGACAACATTCGACTTTTTTATAGAAAACCCATTGTATACTATGTAAAAGTAGGTGATACATCTAATGATAGAGCGATGGTTGAGCGGTAATCGACCTATACAGATTGAGCATGATGGGCGTTTTGTGCGCGTTGGAGAGAACAAAGGACAACCGGTTTCGGCTGTTCGGCAAGAGCGTATCCAGGAAGAAGTAGAGGCGCAGATAGAGGTAAAACCATTAAAATTGCGTCAGTACTTTCTGC
The DNA here is from genome assembly GCF_003351785.1 of Sporosarcina sp. PTS2304. Taxonomy (GTDB): domain Bacteria; phylum Bacillota; class Bacilli; order Bacillales_A; family Planococcaceae; genus Sporosarcina. The sequence continues at coordinate 2,712,611 of NZ_CP031230.1, read as the reverse complement.
AGCAAAGAAATTTTCAAGATGCTGAGAAGGTGGAGCAAGTAGATGGAACAGTTTTTCAAGGCAAACGTGGTCGTTTGCTTGCGGAAGTGAGTTTTGCTGGTACGAGTTTTTTAGAAGGGTTTTTGAGTGTGTACGGCATGGAATTGGATCAAGCCGTGAAGCGTTACGAGGAGAAGTTGCAGTTGTTTGAAGTCGAGCAGCGAGAGAAGAAACAGAAAGCCATCTTTATCGGACGCGTAAGGAAAGGGGACCTCGAACAGCTTTCAGAAGGATTTCCAACCGTTCAAGAGGCAAAAAGGAAGTTATCGAATATGCAACAACAAAAGGAAATTGTCCCCCAACAATACGTAGAAATGAAGCGAGAGGAATAGCAGATAGATAAATGAATAGTGAAAGTAGGTTTGTGTATGACAAAACAACACGTAAAAATGCGCTTCGCATTTGGCACAGCTTTGGCTCTGGTGGTTTGTTTAGCAGTTACACCCGAAATCGTTTTCGCCTCAGCTGGACAAGTCCAAGCTAAGCTCACAAATGCAGCCAATGTCGTGAAAGGCATTTTGACAGCGCTTGTGTTTTTAGTCGGGATTTGTGCAGCTTTATTTATTATCATCAAGCGTATGCCTTCAGCAGACGATCCGCACGAGAAAAATGAAGTGTTCAAAAGTGTCGGTCGTGTATGTGCGCTGGTTGGGTTGGCAGCAGCCGTGATATGGCTATTACCATGGGTGTATTCATTGTTCACGTAAGTGGAAGTAACAAAAGACTACTTAACAAAAGCGGAATTTCCTACTTTTGAAAGGTGTGTATCTGTATGAATGAACAGAAAGGAAAGAAGTTTGTTTTTCCGGAAAACGTCGAGTCGGGGTATGGCATATTTCTTGGGATCACATTACGGGAGCTTGCCATTTACCTATTGCCTCCTGTTGTGATTGGATTCATCATTCTTGCGCTACCCCCTCATAATGTGTGGCTCATGCTTTTCAAGTTGATGCTTATTTTAATTGTACTCATTATGATTTTGGCATTTCTCTCCTCTCGCCCGATTCGCTACCGAAAAAACATTCGGTTTCAGGACTATTTGAAATTACGAACGAATTATAAACAGAGACAGAAGCTCTTTTACACGCGAAGGAAGAAGGAGCGTTTCTTTAGATGAGTTGTAATGCCCCTGCAACCGAATAAATATGAAGCGCGCACAAAAGAGTTAACAGCTAGATTAGAAGAACAATTGCCCCAATTTGCGAATCAAGACGATTTCAAACGCTATTTGCATTTCATGGCGAATATGCGTCAGTATTCGATTGACAATCAAATTTTAGTTTTTATGCAAGATCCGAGAGCAACGTATATTGCAGGGTTTCAAGCATGGAAAAAACACCAGCGATTTGTGCAGAAAGGCGAGAAAGGGATTCAAATTCGTGCGCCCATTTTTGAACAACGCCCTGTTTTGGATCCAGTGACCAATCAGCCCATATACGAAGATGGGAAAACGAAAATGGATATTGTATTGGTCCGTTATAAGTGGGTAACGGTGTTTGATATTGCGCAGACGGAAGGAAAGCCATTAAAAGTAACGCGAGACTTTGTAAATGAGCGTTTTCAAACGGATGAAGATGCGACAGCCTTATATGAAAACCTGAAAAATTATTTAACCCAGTTTAAGCAGTTGCAAGTGTCAGAAAAACCATACTCGATTCAAGAAGAAGGGCGAGGGTATTATGTACCTTCGACAAATAAAATTGTCGTCAATGCAACGGAGAACAATCCTGTTGCAAAGTTAAGCACGCTCATTCATGAGCTTGCTCATGCCCAGCTGCATGGTCGTGGTGGGCATTATACGGAGGCGAGCCGTGCGCATAAAGAGGCGCAAGCAGAATCAGTGGCATGTGCAACGATGGCTTATTTAGGCTTTGATACGAGCCACTTTTCGTTAGGGTATATTGCGACATGGGCGAAAGATACGGAGCTGATGAAACAAGCATTGACGGATATCCAGGCGACACTTGAAAAGACCTTAGCCACGATTGACATCGTCCTACATCCCCAATTGTACGAACAACTGCAGCAAGTCGTTCAAAACCCGATGCAGTCGCAAGCAGTTGTTCAGGTTGATCAGTTGGCCAAGTCATTGCCTGCTTTCCAATATGTTAAAGGTCCAGTTACAGCCGTTGAAGTATTTGATGCACGATATAACGGATTTGAAATTGCAAAATATGATCATCAAGTGAAGCAATTAAGGAACGAGAGGGGCGAAGCAATTACTGGAAAGATGTTGAAAGGGAAAGAAATCATTTTGATGAATGTCATTGATCAGCATCCGGCTGCAGCAAACATGTATAAGAGTTTTTCCGAGCAATTTGCCCTTCGTGAAGTACAAGAACCGGCACCGAGTATAGAGCTGTATCATAAAGCGACGAATCGGCCAATTGTAGATTATCAGGATGTAAAGGAGGCAAAGGCTTCGTTTCTTCGCGTCGCGGAGTCTGAAAATCATATGGTGAGTGCGTATGCTTATGGAAAGGAGAAGTTGCATCATTTTAAACCGATACTGGAGAACGAGCAGGGAAAGATTGAACGGTTTCAGGGAACAAAAAAAATAACTGTTACCCATGCCGAAATGAAATCCGAGGAATTAAATATACGAAAGGAAAAAAGTCAAACCCTTGGAAATTGAATATAATCGTATTATGAAAAATCCGTTAACCTGTCTTTTAAAGGCCAACGGATTTTTGCTGATATACATTTTCTATTCAGTTCTTACTAATTTGTTATGGTGATATGGTAACCTGAAATCACCTTTTTAAATTCTATTTTCAATTGATGTTATGAATTGAAATTAACTCAAATGATTAAAAACGCCTTTATATTCCTTTCAAGTGTCTCCTGTTTTATGAAGTCATTCAATTTATCAGCACTGATCAAAAAGCTTTCTTTAGTGGTTCGATCAATTTCTGAAAATAAATCTGGTATCTTACTATTTGCAACTTGTTCTTTCCAATCCGAATAATGTTTAATCTGCTCATCAAAAATCTGAGGATTTTCTTTGTGCGTTTGTTTACTCCAGTTTAATGCATGCTTCATGGCTGAAATCATACCTTCTGTATCGCCGCTTTTTACCGCTTTATTCATCAAGTCACTGTATTCATGCCAAGCTGTGGGATCGTTCTTTTTCATCACATCAAATTCGTTGATATAATCATCCGGAGCGCCCACTAATGGTCCCCGGGGAATATCATATTGAATGACGCCGTTTTGATTGTTGCCCCCGTTTACTGCAATTTTTGCGATTTCTTCCATAGCGCTGAGAAAATCTGTTGCTTTTTCTTTTGTCATATAGTTTTCGGCTAAGTATTTTGCTTTCTCCAAACCTAAGGAAATTAACGCCTTTCTTTCTTCTTCAGTTGTTGTCGCATCGCGAATTAATAAATTGTCATTGATGATACTATGGGCAGCATCTATAACTTTTGCGTCTGAACTGTCCAGACTATTCACTAGTTTTTCATTCAACTGAATGTTGGGTATGATACGTTTTTCTACATTTTGAACGACAGCACCAGACTCTTCCCAAATCTTTTGGTTTTGGAGATGCTGATTTTCTAGCTTCTCCCTCCACTCTCCATCTAGCACTTGAAATTTACTTTCTCTTGATTTCGCTAATGAATCTTCGGATAATTCTACAATGATACTCCCAATAGGTTTCTTTAGCTCTTTAGTTTCTTTTCCTTCATTAGCAACTTGACTACTCTGAGCTGCTTTTAAAGCAGTATACATTGAAATGGAATTTTCGTGGTAATTGTTTATGCTATTCACTATAAGCCCCTCCTCAGAAGACTTGCAACGATATTTTTGGCGATTATTGAGCTGAGTATGCAAAGTGGTAGATGAAGTCTTGTGCTTGGATACTCGAGTTATTCGAAGTATATAATAAAATTCCACAGTAATCATAATAGTGTGTAGAAACTGTGATGTATTGTGAAATAGATCCTACTGCAGGAGGTAATGCTACGTTAACAACAAACTTCCCAGTACTATCTGTTGTATTGGTTCCAGTTCTTATATTATTTGCAACCGAATCAGCCCATGCCTCGTTTATATAATGGCCAGTTACACTTGTATAGGGAACTCCATATACAATACCAGTTTCAGCATCAGTAGTCGTTACATATCCAATCATATCTAAAAAACCTTTTGCTCTGTACGAAATGAATGCCATTAAGCAAGGGTCATCCGATTATACACAGGACTTAACGGAACTGGAGCATCACACGACACGCATGTATGAACTGATTGTCAATATGATTCAGCGTTCTGTTCATTTAAAGGAATATGCTGTGAAGGAAGTGGCAGAGAAATTAGAAAGCAAAGAAGCCATTATCACGGATTTACAGCAACAGACCCAACAACTGAAGATAGAAGTGGTAACTAAAACAGAAGGAATTCAAACATTTGAAGAACAGGCCAAAGAACTTGAAGAGAAACTTCTGGCCAATCAGACGATGCTTGAAAATAATCAAGCGTTGATTAGTGAATATAAGGATAAGAACGACACATTAAGTGGTCTCGTCACGAAGTATCAAGGCTATGCAGAGGAAAATGAGGCGTTGAAAAAGTCCTTTGAAATGGAGAAGACTAAGTGGATAAAACAAGCGAGTGTTGAAAAGTCTGCATTTGAGGAAAAATATTGGAGCTATCACAGGAGAAACAAACGGTATCTGAGCAACTACGCGTGCTTCGGATGGATTTCGAACAAGTGAAAGCGAACCATGAAAGAGATTTATCTCATCTTGCAGAGCGCAAGGAGCTTGAACGTGAAAAAGCAGTGGTGGAAGCAGAGCGCTTGCATAATGAGGAGGTGCGTAAACTGCATGATGAGTTGGCAGCACTCCGTAAAGTGAATGAGGAAACGAAGGAGAAGATGCAGGAAGAAATTTCGTTACTTCAACAGGCGAACCGGAAAATGAATAACTAAATAAGCGTATTCGCAAATGTAATGGTGAATAAGTGACCTTTTAAAAACTAAAATCAAAAGTAGAAATTTCTACTTTTGCAAAGTATATAAATTGAGAAGCCGTTTAAAAAATCGTCTGTTTAGAGTAAAAGTATTGAATCGC